>NZ_JAUBOJ010000179.1:0-13941 GCF_036700185.1 Microcoleus sp. BM001215392
AGCTCGACAATCACAGACAAGTCTACTCCGGCTCGTGCAGCAGCATCGGCCGCCGATAGATTCTGATTTCTTACTAACGCTAAAAATTGTCGCACGCTGTAGACTACTGGGTCGTTGGCTGCTGTGTAGCCTCTTTGAATGGCAATCAGCAATCCTTTTTCAACATCTGATGCAGAGGGTGCGCGACCTCTATCAACGTTCACAGTCGGCGACATTCTTGGGGTGACGGGAGCGATGCGAATTCCTAAGTGTTCTGGTTCTTTGTTGGTAGGAACTATGTTGAAGTTGTAAAGTCGCTGTTTCCCTTTTGAATCTATAGTTTTGATTGAAAGGTTAGTGATGGTAGCTGTGGTAGCTCCCGGAAAATTGAGCGCTTGAATGGGACGCAAGAAAACAGTTTTGGCTTGGCCGCTTGCCAACTGTGCATCGGTGCTGAAAACTATTTTTGAGGGGTCGGCAATTAAAACGTAGGCGAGAGCTTCGTCGGTTGAGCTGAAGTCGATCGCACTTGCGCGGCCGGGATAGACTAAAATATCGATCGCACTATTGACGGCAATATCTCGACCTACAGTTTGATAGCCTGTTACTCTTGATTGAGCAAAAGCACAGTCGGGGTAGCTCGCAGCGGCGAACACTGCTGCAAGGATTGACAAACTGAGAGTTTTAATTCTTGGGAAAAGCATTGTAGCATTCATAATTGTTATCGGCAGATATTGAGAAAGCTATTCAATTTTGGTTGCACCGGAATGATGGGAATGGGGAATGGGGAGTTGGGAATGATGGAGAATCATTGACCTCAACTTTAGAATTCCGATGATAACGGATTTGATATCGTGCATTGATTACACTCCTGAGCGGGCTGAGTAAAACCATCCACTCCCTACTCCCCACTCCCCCTGAACGACGGCTCGGTTATCGGTAAATGTTGAGAAAGCTGTTAACAGTAATAGAAACCGGGGTTCCTTTATTAACCACAGCTACATTAGGGCGGTTTAAAAGTTCTTCAGTTGCTCTATCGGAGCGGCTTTCCATCCGTTTTGCTAAGGGGCTGAAGAAGCCATCGAGGACGGCTGACCAAATTTGGGGGTCTCGACTTTCAACGGTGGTTGTACTGCTCCCAAACCTACCGCTCATACTGCTAGAACTCCTGACTTTAGGCTCTGCGAACACTTGACCGACTCGTCCAACTCCCGACAGCACTGCGGTGAGGATATCCTGTCCGGCAACATCGGAACCTGGGTCGAAGTAGCCTGAAGCAATCAACGGCCCTCCGCCCTCTCCTGCAATCAAAATTGCGCCTTCTGGAATGGGCTGCTGTTTAATCTGACCGGAACTATCAGAGTAGACGAGCGCCACAGCACTAGCTTGTACCATGCGATTGGTTTTGCTGACGGTGCTGGCTTTGGCAATGACAACCGTGCCCGCAGGAAAAGCAATAGAGCCGTCAGTTGCCGTGAAGTCGGCTGTGAGAGTGACGGCAAATTTGTCGTAAAGCTGTTTGCCTGAGCCTTCATCCCACAGCAGGGGAACCGAAACTACGCCGTTGACTGTGGTTCCAAGGGGAACCTGAGCTGTTTGGGGCGTGCGGTTGAGAATGCCTTTCACCCCTGGAGAGTTGACTTGTTCTGCGGTTGGGGAATTGGTTAAGGCTTCTGCTTCTGGAGCAGTTTCTGGGGAAAGGGTTTGAAATTCTGTATCAGGCAAGGACGTTCGGCGAGCGCTCAGTCGAGCCTCCGTCTCGATTGGGCTATCGGTAGAATCGGAACTTGTTTGGGGTGAAAGGGCAGCCGGAGTTAATTGGTTAGTCGAGTTTTGGGAGTTATCAGTGGTTTCGAGGCTGTCCTCTCCTGCGGGAAACTCCGGGTGTAGCCTTTCCCCGGTGGCGTTATTTGGGCGGTTATAAAATTCTTGTGGGATTTGTTCCAAAGAAACGTATGAGGGTTGCAACTTTTGGTTGCCGATATTGACTGTTAGGAATTCACTTGTTGGAGTTGGGTTCGTACTAGCGGCGGCGGTAGCACTTGTTGTCGCTGGAGTGCTTGGTGTTGCACTCACGGCATTCGCTATTCGGTTAGGGTCAAAATTCCCCCTGATTTGTCCGAGTTGGGCGAGTTGGTTCCACCGCTCAAACGGGTCGATTTTTTCTTCTCTTGGAGTTGGAATTAAAGGTGGGGGTACTAACGGTTTGAGTATGGGGGCCGGTGCGGGTGTTCTTGAGGGTACTCTTTGAGGTATGGGTGCGGGTAGTGTTACCGTCCGCACTACTGTTCTGGGTGCGGGTAGGGGTTCGCGTAGAGGAGTAGGTGGCGGTGCAGCGCTCCGGGTAGCGACTAGACGCGGAGTTCGCGGAGTTCGCGGGGCTCTTGACGGTTTGGGCGACGGTTCTGTTTTGGGTTTTGCGGTTTTTTGCGGTTTTGAGGCTAACAGTTTTTGTTGGTCTTGGTAAGCTAATTTAGCCAGCAACTCCGGTTTTTCATCTTTAATGGTGGGAGAAGAGCTTTCTTTTGGTGTTGATTGTGCGATCGGTTCGCGAGGTGATTTAGGCTTGATAAATTGCCAAATCAGCAGTCCTAGCAATAGTATTCCCCCAGTCAACAGCAGCATTGTCACTGCTCTAGGAACGCCTCTTTCGGAAACAGGCGGCGGCAGTGGTCTTTCCTCATCTTGAGCGAGTTGATATTGAGTTTCAAGTGTTAGGGGTGCATTGGGGTCAAAGTTAGCAATGAAGTTCTCGTCAATGTCATCGTCAGAAGGGGAAGGATTTGGAGAAGGGGAAATAGGGAAATTGATGTTGCCGTCATCATTGTTTAGGGTAGATTCACTTGATGCACTTGCATGATTCATATTGGCTGTAGTGGTGAACTTACTATTATCAGGACTGGTATTAATTGAATTGTGGGTTGATATATTTGTTTGGTTAGTCATGGCTTTATGATGAATTGAATGTGTTGTGTTTAACCGTACAAGAAAAAGAAAAACTAGAATACTTCAAGCAAAGGGATGGAACATACTAAATGTTTAATTTATTTAGTTTTTACGGAAGGTTTTTAAATTTACCGACTTGCCGGTTCGTCCCCTCTCCATGTCTCTTTCCTCTTCTATGGTTTGAATTCGACTATTCGGGAAATTTCTAATCCGGCTGCTCTCAAAGAGTGAATAGTCTTCTCTAATTCATTAGCGTTTTCTTTGAGAGGGGATTTGGGAATTTCTACGGCTTTGACGGTGAAGGTTCGATTAAACTGTTCTCGGCTTTCTCCAATGCCTTGTTCCAGCACGACGCGAGTAGCAATTACATCTATTTCCCAAACTCCTCTTTTTATTTCTCTCGGTTCTGAGATGTGAGAGATATAGACTCCAGAGCGGGTTTTTCCTGAATAGATGGTGTTGGGAACGAGTTGGGCGAGTTCGACAAGGGAAGCTTTACCAAACTCTGATTCCATCATCAACGAACCCATCCAAGCAGTTGTAGGAACTTTGGCACTGCCTTTAACTTTAATGCCGGGGTCTGGATCATTTGTGCCAGGAATTTTGCCTGACCAAGCCCAGGTTAAATTGACCCAACTGGATACGAAAGTTTGGATGATTTTTGGCTCTCTGTACAGTTCATCTTGTTCTGCAATTCGGGCTGCGGTTCCGTCTTTTAACTGGACAAAGGTAACTTTTCTTTGAGATAAGGCTCTCAAACTGACTGTATTCACTAAAACAGCAATTTTCAGGAGGAAAACAAAGCTTGTTAGCAGGACAAAGCATAAGGCTAAGGTGTTTTTAGATTCAGGGAGTAAGGGTTGAGACTGTGGAAATTTCATGGTTTTATTGGAGGGGGAAGGGGAAGGGGAAAGTTAAGAGAAGGGGAGGGGGAGGGGGGAGAGAGGGAGGAAAAACAAGTTATTATTAGCTTTTATCGCTACTAATTAGTGCTAGTTTTGATTCAACTCAAAAAAGCAAAAATCTATGCTTCCTTCCCCTTCCCCTAGATCAGTTTTCCGGCAATAACGCCGATCGCGTTACTGGCAATATCTGTAAGTTGTTTGGTGCTATTGGCGATCGCACTGTACAAAGCAGTTCCTCCACCCTTGGCAATTAACACGGCAAGAATGGGAGAAAACACAGCTAAAAAGAATAAAAAGGCGATATCTGTAACTAACTCTGCATCGGATTTGACAATCACTACAGCGACTAAGCCAACGACGATGTTGTAGCCCAATTGCACTCCAAATAAGGACATAAATCCTATTAGCCAAGCCCAGATTGGTTTTCCTTGCAGCGGCAGTAGCGACAAGCCCATTGCAATCGGTCCGAATAGAGCTGTTAGTAACAATGCTGCTTCTAAAATATTGACAAATGCCCACTGTACCGATCTAAGAATTAAGCGAATGATGGGCAAGACAGTAGACCTAAAAACTTGCCCTGCAAAATCGCCATTTCCTATATCCTGAAGATTGGCAACATTGCCTAAATTTTCCACAAATCGCTGCAAGCTTTTGAGAGGTCCTCCATTTTGCTGTTCGGCTGCCTGAAGGATTTGTTGAGCTGGCTGTTGTTTGCTGTTCCAGCATTCCACTAAAGCTGATCCAACTTTGCCCTGACATTCGCTGTAGAGTTTCTCAATCTCTTCTTTTCCAGCACTGGTGAGGTTAACGTCGCTCAGGGCAGTTCTGAAGGTCATTTCTCCGACTTGAATTTTCATAATTTCTTGAACTTGAGTGCTGCCTACAGCTTTGATGAATTTGATGCTCTCAGCTAAGACTTTACCGTTGTTGCTGAGAAATACTACAATTACGAGTGGCCAGATAAACATGGCTACTAGCTCTGACCAAGACTGTTTTTCGATGATTTCTTTGCCACTGGTGACAGCGAGGTAAGTAACAGATATTCCCGCCAGAATTAGTCCGAGCTTAACTAAGGCAATCCAGAGAGAAGATTCTTGAGTATTGAAGGTGTTAAACCAAACTAAATTCCAGGATTCGATGGTTTTTTGAGAGACTTCTATGGCATCAGATAGAGTATCTAGGGCTTGTCCTGCTGTGCTAGTTTGGGCAATAAATTGTATTAGCATCGCGGTGTCTCCTTGTTGTAATTTCAGTCTTCGCTTGCCCCCAGGGTGATGCCTCCCGGCATTTGAAACAGTCCGGCTTGAGTAGAAGAAGCGGTAGCAGCCGCAGCATCCTGCCGTCTCTGGGCTGTGTTAATTTCGTTAAGTTCTTCAGCTTGTTGAGCGTTGAGAATGTTGGCAAAACTGCGATCGATTTGAGCTTGCTGGCCCTGCATGACTAAGGCACTTTGATTTTCTGCTGATAAGGCTGCTTGCTTAGCTGCGATCGCACTTTGTTGAGATATGTTTCTCATAATGTTCTGTGTGACATCTTGACCTTCTGAATCAGCACCCAATTCCATTGAATTTTGGCTCTCGCGATTAGTTTGCTCTACGTTCTGCTGGACAATTTCTTTCATCTGAGCTTGCTTTTGTTGAGCTTCTTTACTGAGAGTGGCTTTATTGGCTTCACTGACAGCACTTTCTCTTTCTGCGAGTTCTGCGGTATTCTCTTTGAGGCTGTAAGAATCTTGCGGTCTCTTCTCTAAAGCAGCGGATAGTTTTGTCCCTTCGCTTTCGGAGGTGTTGCCGTCCATTATGCTTTTAACTGCTTCTTTTAGGTCTGGAACTTTCAATTCTCCCAGGAATGAAGAGAGGGTTGACTCTATTTCACTGCTAAATTTTTCTACTTTGTTTAACAAATTGTCCCAGATGCCTGAGATGCCGTCGGAGATGGTGGAGATGGTATCTGAAATTTCGCCTGTTATGCCGCTAATTGTGTTTTCTATACCTCCTATTTCTTTCGGGTTGCTCAAGAAGTTATTAGCAGATTGTTGGATTTGGCTTTCTATTTGTTGATTGGGAACTGTGAAGCTGGAGCGGTTGAAAGTGCTGCTGTTAGGATTGTTTGAGGTGAGAAGCTGTGTTGCAGTCGGATTGCTGTCAGAGGTTTGAGCTTTTGCTTCAACAGAATTTAGTATTAAGCTCAGCCAAATTGCAGGAATACTGAGGGCAAGTTTGACAATAAATTTCGGTGATTTCATCGGTTTTTCTCCGTCTAGCTAGCAATAAGGTCTTGAGGGGATTTGTGTCCATTGATATCAGTGACTGCATTCTTGCCAATATTGGTTAATGAACGTCCTTCTTTAACGGCTTGTACATATTCAGAGGCAAATTGTTTGAGTGCTAGCAATTGCCCTTTTAACGTATTGGGATATTGAGCCATAACTCGCGCACGAGCCATCAATTCAGCTTGATTGTTAGCCACACTTGCTAATATCATTTCGCCTGGATAGTATCGGCTTTGCCAGAAACGACCTCCTTTTTCAATTAGCCAATTGGAATAAAGGTCGGCAGCTCTGGGAAGGAAAGCTTCTGTGGCATTTTGGCTAATAATTTCAGCCGGATATGCCAAACGTTTGATCCAAGAAGTGGCTCCGTTTGATGTCAATCTTCCGGTAATTCGATACACCATGTTTTGCATAATCATAGTTCCCGCACTACAATCGCAAATACTGTCGATATCTTGGGATAGCAAGAGCACTGAAATGCCATTCTTTCTACCCACTGCACAGAGTTCGCCTACTACTTCAGCAAATCCATCTTTTTTAAACAAAATCGAAAGTTCGTCTCCGATAAATAGGCTTTTAGGGTGAGAAAGTGCGTTGCGGATGCAAGCAGCGTGGGCGTTAATGGCCATTAAATACTGGTCTTGTTCGTTACCCAAACCGCTAAGGGCAAAAAACTTAACAGCGGGTTCGGGTGAAAATGTACTCGGTCTGCCAATTGCTTTCCCTAAAGGTGAGGCTAGTAATGCGTTGCATTGAGTGATAATTTGGTTGATGGCAATGCGGTCGAAGTCGGTAAAGTTTGGCAGATTTAGTTGCTCTTTTGTGCAGAATTTTAGGAGGTTTGTGAGGGTTGGCATTTCTTGCCAAGCGGTCGATTTCCAGCCTTTTTCAAAAGCCGTATTGTAGCGCTCGATAATTTCTGGGTCTTCCAGAAATTTTTTCAGAGTTAGCAGCAAAATGGCATCGACTCGCTGCGCTAGTTTTGGGTCGTGAACTTTGCCCATGCTGATAATAGTCAGCGCTTTTCTGATAAACTCTTTCCATTGGTCTAGTCGGCGCGATCGTTCTTCTCTATCAAAACGCCTCAAATCGGGTATTTCGAGTAGATTTGAGCTGCCGGAGGTGATGTCGTAGTAAGCACCTTCGTCTCCTAACAGTTTCACTGCTGTCTCAAAGGTGCTGCCGCTTCCTGCTGAGATGTCCATACCGACTACTGGGATATTAGCGGCTAAAGCATCGACCGCAAATCGCCATCCTACAACGCTTTTACCGCAACCGGATTCACCTGTAATAACGGCGCGGCTGGTTTGGTTGTGCATGAGGTCAACGTACACGGGTTTGCCGCCTTTGGTGATGAATTCAACTCCTTTTGAGTCGATGTCCCTTACAGCAGTTAAGGGCAAAATACCGGGGACAGTTTCGGTGTCTAAGGTGAGGCGGCGTTCGTTAATTAGCGAACTGCTGTGCAACAGCCAGCTTACAGTAATGGGCAAAGTTTCTAGCCACAGTTGCCAAGCAATATTGCGCTCTATTAATACTTTGGCAGAGCCGAAGCTGTGGGAGAGCATTTGGCAAGCGTGTGTTAGTTGCTCCGGCGTTGGTCGGTAAACTAAGAAGGTGACAGCAGCGTGAATTGCTCTTGCACCTTTGTACATTTTTTTCTGGGCTTCAAAGGATTCTTCCTGTTTGACTTCTGCTCCTACATCGCGACCTTGACCTTTTTCTAAAGCGCGTTTTTTGGCAGTTTTAGATTGTTTAGCTTGCCTTGCTAAGTTGTCTTGAATAATAAAGTTGGGAGCGGCGCTAATTTCGACAACGGCTTCAGTGTCGCGGACGTAGCTGTTGCTCATAATTTTCCAGAGCCATTGCAGTTGCTCTCTAGTATTGAGCCAGCCGCCGGGGCCCTCTTCCATTGTTAGCACGCCGCATTCTGCGTTTCTACCGGGAAGCAAAATGCGTGAGCTAGCTTTTCTGTGTTCCGGGCAGCTCGAACGGCCGCTCATACCTTCAATTAAAATGGTGCAGGCGTGTTTGTGACTGTTGATGGTTTCGGTTAATTTGTAGTCCGACGCGGTTTCTTTTAAGGTGAGAAGTTGGGGGATAGGGGGTACGGGTGCGCTGTTGAATTTTTGCCACAGCCAGCCCCACAGTGCTTGGGCATTCATGGGTTGAATTTCCAGTCCGATTTTGGTGTTTAGCAAGAGTTCCCACCGGATATAGCCTTGCTCGAAAGCATCAAGCAGCAGTTGTTTGTAAAAGCGTTCAGAGTAAATGCGCTGGTTGCCTGTAAATTGTGCAGCAACGCTGTTGGCTGTGTTGACAATTCCATTGATGAATTTACTCAGAGGGTCATTGGATTTGGAGCCAGATTGAGCGTTGAATGTCCAAGTGCAGAAAATAGTTTGGTTCCACATTTGTCTGGTGCCTGCTAAGTTGAGTTCTTGAATGCGTTTCTGTTCGTTACGAACGAGTACAGAAATGGGTTTGAGGTGACAGTTGTCAGCCAATTCAGTTAACTGTTGCTGGCGAAGGCAATCGCTGCTGTAGCAGCCGGTGTGAAAGGTCATTTTTTCGCCTGGGGCAATGTCTTTTAGCCCCTCTTCTAAGGCGGTAGCTGCGTTGTTTACTTCATGGCGGTAGAGGATGTTGTGAAAGCCAGCCGTCTCGAATCCGAATACAATTTGGTATTGACTGCCTTCATTCAGTAAGTAACCAGAAACTTCTCGACCATCCTTTTTGATAGTGACTAAACACAGGAGGTTTTGGTAGTTTTGGAAGGGCATAAGTCGGCTGTTACCTCCTTGTTGATTGGGAGCAAGTTTTGGTTTAAGTTTGACTCGCACTTGTGAATCGCTGATTCGGTGGCGAATCGGGTTTGGTCGGTGTTCGGGAAGGGGAGAAAGGTATAAAAGATTGCCGTTGTACCACTCGTTCCCTGGCGGAGGTCTAAACCTGTCTACAAAAAGGTGAGGTTTGTTACCTGTCAGGAGCCACCAGCTTACAATTAGCCAGAAAGTAGTGGTGAAAAACCAAGGCATTCCTAAGCTGAATAAGCCGTTGGTGAGGATGTAGGAAATTACGGTGATTAGCATCCAGGGAATTAGCTGTTCCGCTGGAATAATACCGATGCTGGCTTGTTTGCCAATAATTTTATTGACGGAAATAAAGTCTTTATCTGGGTCTTTAAGCATGGTAATAGGGGAGGGGGAGAGGGAGAGGGGATAATAGAAAGTGGAGTTAAGAAATTAGAGTTTGAAATGAACAGAAAACCAATTCAATCCCACCGAGATTTAGAAGTGTATCAACTTGCATTAGATGTGGCTATGCAGATTTTTGAACTCTCTAAAAAGTTTCCTGTTGAGAAACGATATTCATTGACCGATCAAATTCGTCGATCTTCGCCTTCTGTTTGTGCCAATTTGTCTGAGGCATGGCGTAAACGGCGTTATGAAGGAGCTTTGTATCCAAATTAAGTGATTCTGAAGCTGAAGCTGATGTTGAAGCCCTCTAGTTTTTATCGGGTTGTTGCAAGTTTTCAAACTTCTCCCCCTCTCCTCCTCTCCCACTCTCGCATTCCCCTCTTCCCTAAGCTCCACCTCCGCCACCGCCATTGCCAATGAAGAGGAAAGTTATTACGTCAATGGCAATTACAATGGCAAAAGCTAAGGCAACTTGGGTAACAATTGGTCGCCAGTCATTACCTTGTTGCGCTTGGTTGTAAGCAAAAAGAGACGCGGATGCTACTAACAAAAGAAAAGCACCACGAATGAGGTTAAAAATCAGTTCGATGACCTCGGGATCAATGGCTTCGCCTCCCGCTGAAGAGGCTCCTTCTGCTAGCTCTTTCATGAATTCTTCTAAGCCGGAGAGGAAGATGGCGTTGGCGGGGGAATCGAGCACGGAGCACAGTGCAGTGGAGGTGATGATGGCAGTGGTAATGTGCCAAAATCGAATTTTGCAGCCGATATATCGCTCTACAATTGGGATTGCTTTAGCGGTGTGCCACAAACTCAAAAAGACTATGCTGGAGCAGCCTAAAGTTGTTATTAGGAGCGGGTCGTGAAGGCTGAAGTAGATGAGTGAGGCTAGGCAAATGCCGAGGAAGGGAATGTCGCCCACTTGAATTTTCTGTTGTTTTAACCAGCGTAATAATGAGTTGCGATTTCGTTCAGTTCTTGTTTGCTCTAAGTAAGTAGCCATGTCACTATCTCGATAAAATTAGTGCTTTAATGCCAATTTAAGTTGCATCTAATGCCCGCAAAATCACCAAATACGGTGATTTTTGAGAGTGACAATGACCCCCTCCAAATGGAGGGTGCAAGTGAAAAAAGTTACAGCCCTTTTCATGAAGCGTGAGGTACACAGAGAGCGTAGGTAGGGACACGGCAGTGCCCATTGGTGTCAACTTAAGATGGAATCAAATTAACCAACAGCTTCAGGAGTTAGAACGTCAACGCCAATTAGAAGTGGAACGCCAAAAAATTTTGGAGGATAAGCAAATTGAGTATTAAGCTAAAACCAGCGACACTGACACCAGCTATTATCATTGAGCTAGAAAGGCAATTAACGAGACTTTTGTTAGCGCGATCGCATTCGTGGGTGCTGCGGCTTTTTGCGCCTCCCTATCTTTGACCGCATTACACCCCTTCCAAGCGCAAGAAATGCACTCGCCCTGATTGCTCTCCGGCGACAAGAGTTATCCCATCCGGTGCAATAGCACAAGCCTCAAGCGGGCTGTCCCCAGTGAAACTAGCAATAGTCTGACCGCTTTCCAGGTTCCACAATTTTAAGGTATTGTCAACAGAGGCAGAAACCGCGCATCGACCGTCTGGCATCACTGCTACCGCATTGATAAAATTAGTATGACCAGACAGGGTACGCAAGGTCTTTCCAGTATTCAGATCCCATAGTTTCAGGGTTTTGTCAGCAGAGGCTGAGATTGCCTGTCGCCTTTTAGGAATCAATGCTACTGCAAAAACTGGACCATTGTGACCGGAGAAGGTACGTAATGGCTTGCCGCTGCTAAGGCTCCACAGTGTTAGAGTCCCGTCCCATGAGGCAGAAATTGCTTGCCGTCCATCTGGCAATACTGCGGCTGCCATCACTGGACTAGCATGACCAGTAATGGTACGTAATAGCTTGCTGCTGTTGAGATTCCAAAGTTTCAGGGTGCGATCGATTGAAGCTGAAAGTGCCTGCTGACCATCTGGTAATGCAGCGACCCCAGTAACTCCGCTGACATGGCCTGACAGGGTACGCAATACCAAACCATTGTCTAAATTCCACAGTTTCAGTGTGAAGTCATCTGAAGCAGAAACTGCTCGCCGCTCATCTGGTAGCACCGCCACGGCACAGACTGCGTTGGTATGACCCAACAAAATCCGAATTTCTGCCCCGCTGTCCAAATCCCAGAGCTTTAGGGTGTTGTCCCACGAAGCAGAGATAGCCTGCCGTTTTTTCGGTAGTATCGCTACAGCTTTGACCCTATTCGTATGCAGCAAAGGACTGTACGAGCCTTTACTATTGTCAATGTTCCACAATTTCAGGGTGCCGTCATCTGAAGCCGAGATTACCCGTTTCCCGTCTGGCAACACCGCCACTGTTCTGACCCCTTGGGCATTGTCGGATAGGGTAAACTCTTCTGCTCCACTATCTAAATCCCAGACTTTTATGGTGTTGTCCCATGAGGCCGAGATTGCTCGTTTCCCGTCTGGCAGCACCGCCACGGTTCTGACTCCGGCAATATGACCAGATATGGTGTGCAATGCTGTGCCACTGCTTAGCTCCCACAGTTTCAGAATGCCGTCCCCGGCACCAGAAACCGCACGCTGACCGTCCGGTAGTAACGCAACTGTCGCAACCCCTCTGTTATGACCTGATAGAGTGCGTAATGCTGTGCCACTATCAAGCTCCCACAATTTCAAAGTGCAGTCATTTGCGCCTGAAATTACCTGCTGACCATTTAGTAGCACTCCTACCGCCATCACCCCATATTCTGGGTTATGCCCGGACAGGGTACGCAACTGCTCACCGCTGTTGAGATTCCACAGTTTCAGAGTCCCGTCTTTTGAAGCTGAGACTGCCTGACGTTTTTCTGGCAATACCGCTACTGCCATCACCCCATAAGCGTGACCTGACAGAGTGAGCAATTCCTTACCAGTGTTGAGATTCCACAATTTCAAAGTGCCATCGTCTGACGCTGAGATTGCCTGCAACTCATCTGGCAGCACTGCTACAGACATAACTGGTTCTGTATGTCCCGACAGGGTACGCACTACTTCTCCAGTGTTGAGATTCCATAGTTTCAAAGTACCATCATCTGACGCTGAAACGGCTTGCTGTCCGTCTGGAAACACTGCCACTGCGTTGACCCCACGTTGATGTCCCACCAGGGTACGCAGCAATCGCTCGCTCGGTTGCGCTAGGCTGGGCGTTAGCGGACGAAACCAGGGGGCAGCTTTCCACTGTTTAGCTTGCTCCAGCCACGCCTGAATCTGTGGTGCTTTGTATGAAAGCAAGCGACCCAGCATTTGTCCTGCTAGTTGCCTTTTATCTTGCTCCAGGATGTGAGCCGACAACCGCAGCGCACTTTGAATTATTCTCAGATTGTCACCCTTACTCTTAACCCACTCTCCAGAATTTAAGAGGTTAGGAGTGAAAGCCAAATCATAATCTTCAATCAGCAGTTGTGGCCCTAATTCAGAAATCTTAGCTTCAATGAAATCAAAATCTGTTAACAGGATGTACAGGCGATCTACTTGTACAGCGTCTGCCAGGAGCTTTGGTAGAGCCTTCAATTTATAAACCCGGCTACCTTGCGGTAGTTGCTTTAAGCGTTCTGCTAATTTACCCATCGCCGTACAACTCCTGCCAGTTACTATCTGCCATCAGAGTTTTTATGTTCTCAATTGTTATCCCTGCTGCCTTTACATCCTCACGGTTTTCGATAAACCGACGGTAACTATCGTGATAAAACCTGTAAAAGGTTTGCCCGTACATGATAGGGCTGTGTAAAAACTGTTTCCATCCCTTAAGTACGTATTGCACGTAAAATTCGGCCTCTTGTTCTCCCGTATATTTAATGATTTGAACAATGTCTTTATCTGGGATAAGCTCGGAAGTTTCTGATAGGATGTAAACAATTCTGAACTTGGCAATCGGTGGCGGGTCGGTGGTCATGCCCATGAGTCGCCAATGATCTTTGTAATAATTTTCTAGACCTTGGGGTAAGCTCTCAATGCTTGCATCTTGGTAAATTCCATCCTCAATTTCTACTAGCACACAGCGCAGATACATAAAGTTTTTTTCGCTCTTGTCGGCTAGTTGGGTGATGAAATCTTCGACTGTCAAGCTGTTAGCCTCAATCCACTGGCGCAGTGCCTCATGCTCATTAATGTGCTGCCGAATATAGGTTTGGACATCTTGTAAGCTACGGTCAGCATATTCCTTTGCCATCAGGTCAAACAGGTGCTTCGGCGTGTCCACCAAAAAGAGAAGATCGACCCCCCGCCGCCGTGAAATTACGAAGTAAACATTCTGGGGCAAGTAGCGGGGCAGGTATAGAATGTTGGCACTTTTGTCCTGGCTCTCCAAGTCAACCTCATCCAGCGCATCGACAACAATTACCAGTCGTTCTCCAGGCTTGAGTTGTTCGCTGACTTCAGACAGTAGTTTTTCCAAGAAAGCCTTGTTTTGATTGGCATCTGGCGGCAACTCCGAGTAGGGCAAGCGGTATTTTGCGATCAGTTGCGTGCAGACACTCTCTAGGAATTGGTTAGTGTGATTGTAAGGATTCAGGTCTGAGAAATAGGAACGAGCTCAGGCATAGCCAAGTCACAA
>NZ_JAUBOJ010000180.1:0-13868 GCF_036700185.1 Microcoleus sp. BM001215392
TGTGTTTATCTGTCAGACATCTGCGGTTTCTGTATCGATCGAAGACTTATGCAATTCAAGTCTAATATTGTTTGCTCATAACTGTTGATTAAAGGATGAGTCTTCAGCTTATAGTATAGCCTCTGAGATTGCTTCGCGCGGACGCTCTCTTCGGACAGTTAGGTAATTATGTCCGAAGAGAGCGAAGAGCGAAGCAATCGCAGGGACTTGAGATTCTGACGCACAACGCCGGCAATTACAAACACTCGATCGTAATTTGACGCTCTCTTCGGACAGTTAGGTAATATCGATCGCCCGTTAACGCAGCCGATCGCCCCCCGCCATGCAATAATGATAGGACTTGCACAAACACTCTATCAGTAGTGTCAGCCTTGCCGCCTTACTACTACGGGTAGCGTCTCAAATATTAATTTGTGCAAATTCTAAATTAAACCGGCTGTCGCTCTACACAATTTTCCCCTAATGGCTGAAGTCCCCCAATCTCCCACAGAACTCGCCGAAGCCCTCAGAGGCTTGACAGATATCAATTTCCAATTACCAGACCCCGAAGACGAACAAATTCCAGACTTCGATTTTGAATCGCAGGTTGACAACGCCTGGAAAGTGTGCGATCGTTTCGACTTACAAACCGACATCTGGCGCGGACAAATTCTCCGCACAGTCAGAGATAGAGAAAAAAAAGGCGGCGACGGACGCGGTACCGGCTTCTTGAATTGGCTAAAAGAAAGAGAAATCAGCAAAAGTCAAGCCTATTCTTTAATCGAATTAGCTAAAAGTGCCGATACTCTCATCGAACAAGGAGATTTAGACCCAGAATCCATTAGAAACTTCAGCAAAAGAGCCTTTGTCGAAACTGCCAAAGCATCTCCCGAAGTACAGCAAATGGTAACAGATGCCGCAGGAAAAGGCGATCGAATTACCCGCCGCGAAGTCAAACAACTATCCGACGAATGGATGGCAATGAACTCCGATTTATTGCCAGAAGAAGTCAAAGAAAAAGCATCTAGCGGTTCTCTTCCTTCGCGCTATCTGGCTCCTTTAGTCAAAGAAATGGAGAAACTATCCCCATCTCACCAAATCGAAATTCAAAAAGAAGTAGCAGAAAATCCCGACGTAGATACAGTAAAACAGCTAACTTCCGACGCCAAAAATTTATCCAAATATCTCGATGCCGCCGCCCAAGTGCAAGCTCTGAATCAGTCTCACTTAGACATGGAAATGGCTTTGGAAGAATCTTTGCGAGTCGGATGTTTGGGAACTACAGCCGATGTTGTCAAACAAGCCGCCTTGCTAGAACAAACTGTAGTCAAACTCTACACTGTTTGGAAGCGTTTAGGCAGTTTGGCAGATAGATTGTACGTAGATACAGGAGCAAGCACACCAAATTTGCGCTTACTTTTGGGATGCTTGGACAGTCTTTCGGGAGAAAAGATTGAAGTGGATTTTGGAGACGGAGAACGCTCGATTCGATTGCAAATTATTAGCGAATAGCTCAAGCTTTACCTGGTTCGTAGTCAGGACTTTAGTCCTCTCCAAATGCGGAAGGGAGTCCGAACTATCGAACCAAGTCTGCTCAAGCTTTACCTGGTTCGTAGTCAGGACTTTAGTCCTCTCCAAATGCGGAAGGGAGTCCGAACCATCGAACCAAGTCTGCGCCAATCCCTGTTTATCTGCGGTTGAAATTTCTGATTTTTTTCCAAAGATAGCGGGGATTCAAATAACTCCGATATTTGGTAACTACTTCTTTCCCCAAAATTACCACGCTCAGCCAAAAACAGACTTCGGCTAGCACAGCTAGAACAACATCTATTTGCGTTTTTTCGGCGATACTCAGTGGTAGGAATGGTACAACAAACAAGATTGCCAGCCAGGGCAAAAAAGATGCAATAAATAAAAACCAACCCAGCTTTTGCAGATTCTGCATATATTTGATTTACTGGATAATTTTAGATTGCACGGCGGCAGACCTAACTGAGATTATAGAGAAAGTCTCGCAAAAGTCTCCAAGTATCTGGAAATTATCTGCGTTAATCTGCATTAATCTACCTAGCATCTGCGGTTTGCCTTCCATTTCCAACTCAATTCTTAATTCCCGTCGCCGCAATTCCCCGAATAAACTGCCGCTGGCCCGCCAAAAACAGCAACACCACGGGCACAGTCCCAATTACCACCGCCGCCATCAACAACGGCCAACTGCTAGTAAACTGTTCCTGAAATTCAGCCAAAACCAACTGGACAGTCCGCAACTCTGGCCGTGTCGTAAACACCAGCGGCTTAAACAAATCGTTCCACTCGCCGATAAACGTAAACAAAAACAGCGTTACCAAAGCAGGGCGCGCCAAAGGCAGCATCACCTGCCACAATACCTGCCAGCGGTTAGCCCCATCCAACATTGCCGCCTCCTCCAACTCCACCGGAATTGTCAGAAAATACTGGCGCAGCAAAAAAATCCCAAAACCGTTAGCCGCCGTAGGCAAAATCAGCGCCCCGTAGGTATTCAGCAAATGGCCCCACTTCAAAACCATGAAAATCGGAATCACTAAAAGCTGAAACGGAATCACCAGCGTCGCCAAAACCACCAAAACTATGGCTTGTCGCCCGCGAAACTTTAGCCTGGCCAAAGCATAACCCGCCAAAGCAGAAGTCACTACCTGAAAACCAGTAACTGCGATCGCCACTAGAGTAGAATTAGCAAATGCCAACAAAAAATTCCCCCGTCGCCAAGCCTCCTGATAGTTCGCCAAAGTCAAGCCTGTGGCCTTGACACCAACACCAGATTGTGATACTGAAACCAAAAAAACAGCAGCCAGCGGCAGCAGCACCAGCGCAGCCCCGGCCAGTAACAAAACAAAACTCAGTAGTTCCAGCGCTTGAGACCTGTCAAAGGATTTACCCATAAACTTGTGAATTAACCTAAAATAATAAGCTTGTGAGGCTCTCAAACCCGATCGCCTTCCAGATTCCCACACAACCGTAAATTTTTAGTCGAAAATAGGTAAAGTGTATTGCACGCGACCCCAAAAATTAAAGGGGTTTCCAAACATCCTACAAGATTATACGAGGAGACGACATCTCTATGCCCCAGCTTGAGGCCAGCCCAACAATTGACTTTCAAACCGAAACGTACAAAGACGCTTACAGCCGCATCAACGCCATTGTGATTGAAGGCGAACAAGAAGCTCACGACAATTACCTGCAACTGGCCGAACTGTTGGCTGACAAAAAAAGCGAGTTAATTGGCTTGTCCAAGATGGAGAACCGCCACATGAAAGGCTTCCAAGCTTGTGGCAAGAATCTGAAAGTCATACCAGATATGGTATTTGCCAAAGAATTCTTTTCGGATTTGCACAGCAACTTCCAAACGGCATCCGCCGAAGGTAAGGTTGTAACTTGCTTGCTGATCCAATCACTGATTATCGAGTGTTTTGCGATCGCAGCCTACAACATCTACATCCCCGTCGCCGATGACTTTGCTCGCAAAATCACCGAAGGCGTCGTCAAAGAAGAATACAGCCACCTCAACTTTGGGGAAGTCTGGCTGCAAGCTCACTTTGAAGAATCAAAAGCCGAACTAGAAGCCGCCAACCGCCAAAACCTGCCCATCATCTGGAGACTGCTAAACGCTGTCGCAGACGACGCTAGCGTTTTGGGAATGGAAAAAGACGCTTTAATCGAAGACTTTATGATTGCCTACGGCGAAGCCCTAGGCAACATTGGCTTTAACAACCGCGACATCATGCGGATGTCAGCACAAGGCCTCGCAGCCTAATCAATTTGGAAATAAGGAATGGGATAAAAATTAAAACTTTTTAATTTTCCCTTCTTCCTTCTTCCTTACAAGGTCTTGCACCCCAATCAAGTTGGAAATAAAGAACGGGAACTAAATTAAAAAAATTTAATTTTCTCTTCTGACTTCTGACTTCTGATAACTGACAACTAACAACTAACAACTGTCAACTGTCAACTGTCAACTGACTTGTTTCTTCTTCCTTCATTTCACAACTTAATGTTTGGTCTAATCGGTCACTTAACCAGCTTAGAACACGCCCAATCAGTAGCTAACGAGCTGGGCTATCCAGAATACGCCGATCAAGGGCTCGATTTTTGGTGCAGCGCACCGCCCCAGATAGTCGATCATATCACTGTCACTAGCATTACCGGGCAAAAAATAGAAGGCCGCTATGTAGAGTCGTGTTTTCTACCCGAAATGCTAGCCACTCGCCGGATCAAAGCAGCCACTCGCAAAATTATTAACGCGATGGCACACGCTCAAAAAAACGGGATTAATATCACTGCTTTAGGCGGCTTTTCTTCGATCATTTTTGAAACCTTCAACTTGCAGCAAATTAAGCAGATTCGCAATCTCAAGTTGGAGTTTGAACGCTTCACCACTGGTAACACCCACACGGCTTACATCCTCTGCCGCCAAGTAGAAGAAGCAGCCCCCAAATTGGGGATTGAACTTTCAAAGGCTACTGTAGCGGTTTGCGGTGCTACTGGGGATATTGGCAGTGCTGTCTGTCGCTGGCTGAATGTTAAAACAAATGTAGCAGAA
Source organism: Microcoleus sp. BM001215392 (assembly GCF_036700185.1). Classification (NCBI taxonomy): domain Bacteria; kingdom Bacillati; phylum Cyanobacteriota; class Cyanophyceae; order Oscillatoriales; family Microcoleaceae; genus Microcoleus; species Microcoleus sp. BM001215392. Next base: position 4,556 of record NZ_JAUBOJ010000180.1, read on the forward strand.
TTGTTGCTAATTGCCCGCGACAAAGAACGATTGCAAGATTTGCAATCAGAATTGGGACGAGGCAAAATTATGAATTTGGAAGAAGCTCTCCCCCAAGCGGATATTGTAGTCTGGGTAGCCAGTATGCCAAAGGGAGTAGAAATTGACCCCAAGACATTGAAGCAACCCTGTTTATTGATTGACGGTGGTTATCCGAAAAATCTGGCAACTCAGGTTCAGCATCCCGAAATTTACGTACTCAATGGCGGGATTGTGGAGCATTCCCTCGATATTGAGTGGAAGATTATGAAGATTGTGAATATGGATGTGCCGGGGCGGCAGTTGTTTGCCTGTTTTGCCGAATCCATGCTGCTGGAATTTGAAAAGTTGTACACCAATTTTTCTTGGGGACGGAATCAAATTACTGTGGAAAAGATGGAGCAAATCGGGGAAATTTCCGTTAAGCACGGTTTCCGACCTTTGATGTCATTTTGATGTAATTTGTTGCGGTTATTGGTTATTGAGGAAATTTTTTCTGATAATAACCAGTAACTTTTTTTTGAGAGAGTTAAGAGTTAAGATTGTGCTCTATCGCACTACCAGAAGAAAACTTTTTGGTAGTCAGGACAAAGAGTGCGGATGGTCAAAAATATAAAGATAACGGTTATTTGACCAGACACATAGTCTATTGCTCAAATTATTCGATAGATTGAGCTGGCATCAAATTGTCCCCGCAGTTTTTGATGGTCATGACTTCGATGATTTTTTTGCCCATTTCGTCGGAGATGTCGAGAGCTTCGGAAAGTTGAACTAAGAAATCTTTTTCCTCTGTTGTGAAAACTCCGTCTACCAAAACCAAATCTGTAGCAATCGCAAAAGCTGTTTCTCTAAGCTGAGCATTCAAGGCATTTTTAGCCGCTGCAAATACTTGGGCCGGACTGTACTCGCTACTCAATTTCAGCACTTTCTTAAACAGTTCTTGGAAGTGTTCGCCAGCATAAGAGCCGAACAAGCGAATGTGATTGGCGGCAAGGGTTTGTCTTTCGGCTTCGGATATTTTGCCGTCAGCGGTAACAGCTAATACTGAAATAGCTGTGAAAGCTTCCGAGGGAGTGAGTTCGGGAGCACTTGTGTCGCTTTTGGCGCTTTGGAACAATTCAGCAGGGTTAGGTCTTTTGTGGGCGTGGGCAGGCATAGGGGCGTGGTTCAGTTGACAGTTGACAGTTGACAGTTGACAGCTTGCCCTGAACTCCGTCGAAGGGTTGACAGTTGAGAGCTAACCTGGAAGCAAGAGGATTGGATTAATGGATACTCTTCTTTTAATTTCTCCCTACAAGGGTTCCGGCTTTAAACCAATTCTTTCTGGTAAAACTCTGGGATTAAGCAAAAATAGTGTAGCAAAAAACGAGGCTCAAGCCTCAGGTTTTCAACTCTGGTTACGAAGAAAAACATAATTCAAAATTCAAAACTTCCGATAAACCCTCTTTTTCAGTGTCAACTGACAAGGTAGGATCGGGAAACAGTCGATCGACTTTCACGTTAAAAACCCTATAGAAATTATCAGCGTGGCAAACCCCGACCGCAAACCACTACTCCTAGATTTTGAAAAGCCACTGGCCGAACTCGAAACCCGAATTCACCAGATTCGCGAACTCGCCGCCGAAAACAGCGTCGATGTCACCGACGAAATTCGCAAACTCGAAGCCCGCAGCGCCCAACTGCGACAAGAAATTTTCAGCAGCTTGTCCCCCATGCAGCGGTTGCAACTCGCCCGTCACCCGCGCCGCCCCAGCACCCTCGACTACATTCAGGCAATTAGCGACGAGTGGATCGAGCTCCACGGCGATCGGCGCGGCGGAGACGACCCGGCCCTAGTCGGCGGAATTGCCCGCATAGACGGGCGTCCTACAGTCATCATCGGCCATCAAAAAGGACGCGACACCAAAGACAATATCGCCCGCAACTTCGGGATGGCAGCCCCCGGCGGCTACCGCAAAGCCCTGCGGTTGATGGAACACGCCGATCGCTTCAGTATGCCAATTTTCACCTTTATCGACACTCCCGGAGCTTGGGCGGGCTTAGAAGCCGAACAGCTCGGACAAGGAGAGGCGATTGCGTGCAACCTCCGAGAAATGTTTCGCCTCGACGTTCCGATTATTTGCACTGTCATCGGCGAAGGCGGTTCCGGTGGCGCATTGGGCATCGGCGTCGGCGAGCGGCTGTTGATGTTAGAACATTCCGTGTATACCGTCGCCACGCCCGAAGCTTGTGCAGCCATCCTCTGGAAAGATTCCGGTAAAGCTAACTTAGCCGCCGAAGCCCTCAAAATTACTTCCTGGGATTTGAAAAACCTCGGAGTTCTCGATCAGATAGTGCCAGAACCCGTTGGTGCGGCTCATTCTCATCCCTTAAAAGCTGCGGCTATGCTCAAAGCAGCTTTATTGGAAAACTTAGCAGAACTAAGTCAGCTTACGGGCCAGCAGCGGCGCGATCTTCGGTATCAAAAGTTTCGCGACATCGGTGTGTTCACTGAAATTGCTGCTTGAGCCGATCGATGAAAGAGTTATTAGTTATGAATTACAAATCTCTTAGCTAATAACTCATAACTAATAACTCACAACTGATTATTCTGCGAATCTGTCAGCAGTGTTATAATTTCTCAGGTGACATCGGCTTAACAGTTCTTAATGTTTATCTCATAATTAATTGTTATCACCCGCAGCAGACAGTTGTCTGATTTGCCGAAAAAGACTGCAACACTTGACGGGTAGTTGCCGATCGAAAATACGCGAAAAGTAGTCCCAGATGCCTTGACAATGGGATAAAAGGTTTAGTAGTTCGCGGGCGTCAAGGTAGCACTTGCCAACTAATTTCCGTGTTTTTCCGTAAAATTAGGAACTATCAGGACACGCTCATGAACGATCGAACAACAAAGCAGGCTCTGATTACCGGAGCCAGCAGCGGTATTGGCAAAGCGACGGCCTGCGCGTTCGCCGCCGCAGGCATAAATCTGGCTTTAGTTAGCCGAAAATCGGAAAACTTAGAAGCCGTTGCCGCAGCCGCCCGAGCAGTCGGAGTGAAAGCAGAAGCTTATCCCCTAGATTTGGCAAAAATTGAGCAAGTGCAAAGCGGCATCAGGGCGATCGCCTCTGAGTTCGGGCCCGTCGATATCCTGGTCAACAGCGCTGGTATGGGTTACACAGGCTCCTTGACCGAAACGTCGCTAAATGACTGGCAAAACGTCCTAGACCTCAATCTTACTAGCGTTTGGCAGTGCATTCTAGGGGTTTTGCCGTCCATGCGCGATCGGCGATCGGGAATCATCATCAACGTTTCCTCGATCGCAGGTAGCCAAACCTTCCCCAACTGGGGAGCTTACTGCGTCAGCAAATTCGGTCTGATGGCTTTATCCAAGACATTAGCCGCCGAAGAACGAGCTGCTGGAATTCGCGTCACAGCCATCTGTCCGGGTTCAGTCAATACTCCCATGTGGGACACAGAAAGCGTCCAAGCTGATTTCGATCGCACCGCGATGTTAACTCCAGAAATCGTCGCCCAATCAATCCTGCACGCAGTTCAGTTACCGGCAAGTGCAGTAATTGAAGAAATCACGCTCATGTCCAACGCCGGAGTTTTGTGAACTTGAGATTGTAGAATGCTGGATTTTTATCAAGTTCAACAATCTTTGAATCTCTAGTTATATCGCCCAAACGGAAATCGATTCTCAAAAATCGATCGCTTTATCCCCATCGAAAATCGAAAATCGAAAATCGCTCGACCCTCACACTAAATTATTATGACAATTGCATCGAACAACGGTTCCAACGGCTCGAACTCAATCTCGACTGACAGCATGAAATCTTTAGAAACAGCAGACAACAACTCGCCCCGCATCACCACTCGACCCGATCGCAATTCCTCCCACGGTCAAGAATCCAACGTACCCGTACCCTCGGAAGTAGGGATGGACGAAATGATGGCAGCCGTTCGCACGATGCTGCTGGGAGTAGGAGAAGACCCCGAACGCGAAGGATTGCTCAAAACCCCCAAGCGCGTAGCAGAAGCAATGCGGTTTCTCACCAGCGGTTACAGTCAATCCCTCGAAGAACTCCTCAACGGCGCTATTTTTGACGAAGGGCACAACGAAATGGTACTGGTGCGAGACATCAGCGCCTTCAGTATGTGCGAACACCATATGCTGCCATTTATGGGTCGAGTTCACGTCGCTTACATTCCCAATCAAAAAGTAGTGGGACTGAGCAAACTAGCGAGAATTGTCGAGATGTACAGCCGCCGTTTGCAAGTACAAGAACGTTTGACACGCCAAATTGCCGAAGCAGTTCAAACAATATTGGAACCGAAGGGAGTGGCTGTAGTGATGGAAGCAAGTCATATGTGCATGACGATGCGGGGCGTGCAAAAACCCGGTGCTTGGACGGTGACGAGTGCCATGTTGGGAGTGTTTCAAGAAGAACAAAAAACTCGCGAAGAATTCTTGAATTTGATCCGCCATCAACCAGCATTCTTTTAGTCATTAGTCATCAGTCATCAGTCAGCAGTCATTAGAACTCTTGCAAAAATACAAAGCACCCCACCCCAACCCGGACCTTGAATCAAGGGAGGGGGCAAGATTATTCTTATTTCCTCCCTTTATAAGGGGGGATTGAGGGGGATGAATTTGACTTTTGCAAGAAATCTATTAATAATTTTTTGGGTGATGACTTGGCTGCTGAAAATAGAGATTCTGGCATTTGGCGCTCAAGCTGCTGCTGCGATCGCCTCTTGTCCGTGTCTGCGCAATAATTCCATCAGTTCGTCTCGGTAGTCGTGAAAAATAGAGTGGCGTTTCACACTTTGACTGCGATCGGGTAGGTCGATCGTCATTTCCTTTCTGACAGTCCCAGGGCGAGCACCGAGGGCGTAAATGCGGTTGGCCAGAAACACAGCTTCTTCGACATCATGAGTAATCATAAACACAGTGATGTTAGTGCGCCGCCAAAGATCTAACATAAATTCGTGCATCGATTCTTTGGTGTGGACATCTAAGGCACCGAAAGGTTCATCCATCAACAGCACTTTCGGTTCCAAAGCCAAAGCCCGGGCGATCGCCACCCGTTGTTTCATCCCTCCCGACAACTCCGAAGGCAGGGATTTGGCGAACTCAGACAGCCCCACAATACTCAAATAATAGCTGGCTTGTTCGCGCCGCAACTTGTGAGGTACGTTTTGCAGCTTGAGTCCAAACTCGACATTTTCTTGTACGCTCATCCAAGGAAAAAGCGTATAGTGCTGAAAAACCATGCCCCGATCGGGCCCTGGCCCAGTTATCGGTACTCCGTCAATTCTGACTTCTCCCGACGTAGGGCGATCGAGTCCCGCAATCTGTCGCAGCAGCGTAGATTTTCCCGACCCAGAGGCCCCTACCGCGCAGATGAATTCACCTTGCTCGATCGTCATGTTAATGTCTTTTAGTACCACTAAATTGCCATTTTTAGTACCGAATTGTTTGTTGAGGCGGTTGACTTGCAAATACATAAGTTTAATCTCCTAAATTAAGAACAAATTGTGCAATTAAGTAGAAAGAAGAAAGAAGTTCGGCAACGGATTCTGTAACTGATGTAACGGATATTAGGAAGAAGGAAGAAGGAAGAAGGAAGAAGGCTATTATCGTTTTTGGATCGACCACTTGCAGGATACTCGCAGGAAATACTGAAATAACAAATCAAATGCTAGTCCGATCGCCCCAATAACAATCAGCCCGACAAAGATTTCATCAGTCCTCAAAAATCTGCCAGCTACACTAATTCGGCGCCCCAAGCCTTCTGTAGCTGCAATCAATTCCGAGACAATTACTAACTGCCAAGCCGCTGCTAAATTGATGCGGCAAGCATCAATAATTCCCGGTAAAACGTGCGGAAAAATGACTTGCAACAAAGCTTGTTTGCGAGTTCCACCTAACATATAAGTCGCTTCAATCAAATCTTTGGAAACGAATTTTACTGTATCCATTACCATCAATGAATTAAAGAAAAATACTCCGATAAAAATCAGCGTAATTTTCGGTGATTCTCCAATACCCAAATACAGAATTAGTAGCGGAATAAAAGCGGGTGCAGGCATATAGCGCATCAACCCAAACAGCGGTTCCAGCAAAGCCCGAATGCTGGCAAAACTGCCCATCAACACGCCAATGGGAATCGAAAGAGAGGCAGCCAACAGAAAGCCGACACCGACTCGCCACAGACTCGCGACGGTATCTTTGAGGAGTTCGCGAGTGCTCCACAACCGGCCAAATGCTTCGAGAACTTTACCGGGTGAAGGCAAAAATTTGGGGTCGATGTTGCCAAATGTTGTCACCAGCCACCACAGCAGCAAGGGAAGGGCGATCGAGGTAACAATCAATCCGGTATTCAGAGGTTTGGGAATGTCTTCAGCGAGTCGCCAGAAAACAGTGGGATTTAGCTGTTTCGATCGGGTGAAGTCTTGAATCGATCCGGGGTTTTGGTTCATGTTAGGTAATTGGCTGTTGATAAGTAGAAGGAAGTTCGGCAACGGATTCTGTAACGGATGTAACCGATGTAACGGAATTTATGTTTAATTAAGTGGATTTACTTAATTGGTACAAATGCGATCGATTAAATAGGGCATTGGGTATTTGGAAAATTTAGATTTTAGATTTCAGACTAAATAATTGAATAACTGTCAACTGTCAACTGTCAACTGTCAACTGTCAACTGTTATAACTATGTTTTTTTAATTTTTTCGGCGTAGGCTTTGACGAAGCGATCGTCAAATAACTTGCTAGTATCGAGTTGGGTTTTTGCTAGGCCAACTTCGGTGAGGAATTTGCTCATTTCTCGCGCCGCAAACTGCAAGGAAGTGTAATCGCTGCCCGGTTGGAAAGCTGTTAAGTTTTCCTCGACAGTAAAAATCCGAGTGCCATCGGCGTACTCTTTGTATTCGCTAACAGAAACCCCGGCTCGTTTCGACATAATTTGATAAGCTTTATCGGGATTTGCCTTCATGTAGTCCAAGGTGGCAAACCACGAGTCAACTAATGCCTGCACGCGATCGGGATTTTGCTCGACAAATTTTCGTGTAAATACTAGATGGTCTGAAATCGCACCGGGAAAGTCTTTAGAACTGAACAATTCCTTACTGCCGGTACGCTTTAATGCCTGAGTGGTGAAAGGGGCAAAAACTGCGGTTGCATCAACTTGTTTTCCGACAAAAGCTGCTGCTGCTTTGCCTGTTTCTAGAGGTACAAACTGAATATCTTGCGCTGATAATCCTGCTTTTTTTAGCCCTAATAGCAGCAGAAAGTGATCGACAGTACCTTCTTCGGCTGCTACTTTTTTACCTTTGAGATCCGCAATTGAATTAATACCTTCTCGAACGATAACTTTATCGTTACCGGTAGAGTTGTCATTGACGAGTACAATTACTTGGTCTGCACCGCCGGATACCGAGTTAACGGTATCTCCTAAAGTTTGACTGTTAGCATCAATTTGTCCTGCGGTGAGGGTGCTAATTGATTCTAAGTATCCGTCGAACCACTTGAGGTCTACGGGGACGTTGTTGGCTGCAAAGATGCCCTCATCTTGTGCTACTTGCCAAGGAAACCAACCAGGCCACGCACTAAATCCCAGACGCAGGGAACCCGCAGCGGCTGATGGGGCGGCGGCGTCGGTTTCTGTGGTTGTTTTGATGTATGTTGCAGGGTTGACGCACCCTGCTGCGATGGCGAATGTGACTAGAAAAACGATGCAGAACGCTAAGGGCGATCGTACTTTCATAGCATCTACTTGTAGATAGATTTATTGTAGGTTTTTCGATGTTTGTGGCTGGAAATTTAGCAGTGATGGTTTTTGGCGGGTAGTTGCATCTTTGTAGCAAATAAATGATTGATAACTCTGCTATGTGTGTTACAAAAATTTGCGATTTTTGCGACAAAATTTCAAGCTTGACGCCTGATGATTCGTAAGGTGCGCACTGCGCACCCTACAACTAATACCAAATCCGAGTTAAAAACACCGTTTATTTCTTAGTCCGCGGAGGCGGACTTCGTTTTTGTAGTAGCGGTTTCAACCGCCGAATCATCAAGGGGTAAGAATGCCGGATTTAGTATCAGTTGCTAGCCAACTTTTGATAGTTGCTGTGGAGATTTTGACAATTGATGGATTTGAGAACGCACCCAATCAAACCAAGTTTCTAAGCCTTCTCCGGTTTTTGCAGAAACCGCAATAATCGTGACGTGGGGATTCATTTGTCGGACGTTCGCGACAATTAGATTGAGGTCAACTTCAAGATAGGGTGCTAAATCTATTTTGGTAATTAACAAGCAATCGGCTTCTTGAAACATCACCGGATATTTCAGCGGTTTGTCTTCTCCTTCGGTGATGCTCAGCAACGCAATTTTCAGGTGTTCTCCTACTTCAAATTCTGCGGGACAAACCAGATTGCCGACATTTTCTACCAGGACTAAATCGATTTCTGAGGGATTATATTCATGAGCTAAGGTGTGAATTCCTCCCGCTACCATTTTTGAGTCTAAATGGCAGGAACGACCCGTGTTAATGGCAATTACTGGGACATTGTATTTGCGGAGGCGATCGGCATCTAGTTCGGTAGTCATGTCGCCTTCGATTACGGCGATTTTGTATTCATTGGTGAGGACTCCTAGCGTTTTTTCTAGTATGGCAGTTTTGCCCGCGCCGGGACTGCTCATGACGTTGAAACAAGCAATTCCCCATTCGTCAAAATGAGCGCGGTTGTGGTCTGCTCCTGCTTGATTGGCGTGGAGCAAATTAATTCCTAAAGCGGCGTCAAAGGTTTGGTGCATAAGTTTAAGTTGATTCTCCAGAATATTCAATGCGATCGATCTTTAGTTCTCGCCCGGAGCGAATATCTTCCATGGGCGAATGGCAAGTCGGACAAGCGTATTGAATGCCAATTTCCGGTTGATATTCTCGATCGCAGCGGTGACAAAACGCGATTAACGGTGTTTCTTGAATGACGAGTTCTGCTCCATCTAAAAAGGTGTTGCGGATTTGGACTTCAAAGGCGAATTGCAAGCTCGCAGGTTCGACACAGGTGAATTTGCCGACTGTGAGGTGGACGTGGGAAATTTTGGGCGGTTCTGGCTGTGCTTGACACCAATTTTTGACTGTGACAATTAAGGCTTTGGTCATGTCTGTTTCGTGCATGATTTTTGCCAGATTTGAATGTATAGCAGAAGGAAGAAGGAAGAAGTCATACCAATTTAATGGGTTGTTGCACATATTTCGATCCCCCTAAATCCCCCTTAAAAAGGGGGACTTTGAGAAGAATCTTG
>NZ_JAUBOJ010000181.1:0-13868 GCF_036700185.1 Microcoleus sp. BM001215392
AGGGACTTCATGCCTCCCATGTCATGTAATAGATGACTATACTTTTACAAGCTATAATAGTCCAAGAGATACGCAGTGGGCGCCTAACCAGTCTCAATCGTGGGACGGTTCAGGGCAGAAGTCGGTCTGAATAGATCCGTTAGCGTCAAAACCCAGACGCAAACACAGGTGTTTATCAGTCAATACGCTTGAGAGAAAACAGCGCTCGAAGCAATATTTGTCAAAAACAGATACTGCGATGGCTGTCAATGACAGCTCGCTACGAAGGAGCGGGCGGGCTATCACAGACAAAAAACGTTAACCCAACCCTATTGGTCGATCCGTGACTTTGGGATGAACTCAAGGTCTTTGAAAGATACCTCAGCTATAATTCGCCCAAGGGCTATTGATAGCATGATAAAACTTCAACAGGCTCGTCAAGAGGCATCAATGTATCAGATACTGAAAACAGATCGATCTAAACCTCCGATCGCTCCTGTTTTGTCATCGGCAAAAATGCACGTTTAAGGCTAGATGATCGTCCCAATTTCGTTACTGGCAGAACTTCTGCAAGCTTTGCCCCAACTGCGGGCACAAATTTATTTCAAATCTTCCATGACAGCGCTGTCTCACGCGATGGAAGATTTGGTTTTGGTGGGCTCCGACGACGAACCCCTAGTGATTGCGAGCTTTCAGCAAGAGCGATTCTACCGCCAAGAAGCTCACCGCTACCGGCGCATTGCCGATCGCTCCGATCAGGTATACGTGCTGGCTGCACCGGAAACAGAGTTTAAAAATTCCTCGGAATGTCACGAAAATGTAGCCTTTGCACCGGATGACGCCTTAAGTAAAGAGTGGCACTTAGTGGTAGTCGGGAAAAACTACTCAACTTGCCTGATTTGTCAAGAAAAAATTGTGCCGATCGACCACCAGGACGATCGCGGGCCGCAGTTAATCGATCAAGCTCGCAGATTTGAAGGAATCTGGACGTTCGACAGAGAGGTAAGCTGCAAAGCTGCCGAATTGTTGCTCGATAAAATTGTCAAATATCGCCCGGAATTGACCGAAAAGATCGATCGGGCGCGCACGACTTACATTTTGGGCAACACACCGAAAAAAACCCGGAAACTGGCAGCTTCCAAAGCCGCAAAATCCGAGAAAAGTGCGCCCAAAAACTCAAAAATTCCGAATCCAAAATTGAGCGACGCTTTTGCCGAACGCTTAGTCACCTACTTGCAAGCAGGCCAGCACAAACTGCTGAAAGCATACAGTGCGATCGCCGCCCAAGAACGCAAAGAACGCCTGATCAACTTAATTACCACGGCAATGCGGCAGTCTCTCAACCCGCAAGAAATAGTCGAGGTAGCCGTGCAAGAATTGGGAACAGCCCTATCAGCAAGCCGCTGTTTGATTTATCGGTGCAAGGCTGAAGATATTTCTGTCAAAATAGATCGCGAGTTTTTGCGTGCCGGCGCTACTTCGGTGCTAAACCAGACTTGGCCATTGCAAAAAAATCCCATATTTCGGGACGCGGTAGCGCGACAAGAGCGAGTTTACATCCAAGAAACAGCACAACACCCGCAGATTCTCAAGACAAAATCTCTCGAAAAAACAGTAAAAAATTGGCAGATAATTTCTTGGTTGATGGTGCCGGTGCTTTATCAGGGGCGGGTTTTGGGCATAGTAGAAATGCACCAGTGCCGATCGACTTCGCCTTGGGAAGAAGACGAAATTGCTTTGGTAGAGGCGATCGCCACCCAACTCGGAGCAGCTTTAATTCAAGCCGAAACCTACGCTCACTTAGAAGAACTCAACCAACAATTAGAAGCATTAGACCGCACTCGCAGCAATCTAATTGCCATCACAGGCCACGAACTCCGCACTCCACTTTCTACCATTCAAGTATGTCTGGAAAGTTTGAATTCAGAACCTGATATGCCAGCAGAATTGCGGCAGATCATGTTAGAAACAGCTCTCGGAGATGCAGATCGAATGCGGAAACTCGTGCAGGATTTCTTAACACTTTCTCACTTAGAAAGCGGGCGAGTTAAATGGAATGTAGAATCGCTGACACTGCAAGAATGCGTTGACTTGGCCCTCAGCAGCGTGCGCTCGCGCGGCGGAGTCGATCGCAAGTTACCGGAAATTATCGCCGAAGTGTCTTCAGAATTGCCATTAGTCCAAGCAGACGGCGAGTGGTTGGTGGAGGTGTTGTCCAAACTGCTAGACAACGCTTGCAAATTCACCACAGCCCAAGGAAGCGTTACAGTGCGCGCTGTCTTCAACGGTTCTCGGATGGTGGAAGTGCTTGTATCAGATACGGGGCGGGGAATAGAAGCGAATAGTTTGAAAGTAGTGTTCGATCGATTTTATCAAGAAGAAGGAGCCTTGCGGCGCAGTGCCGGCGGCACCGGTTTGGGATTGGCAATTTGCAAGCAGATTGTCGCCGGCTGGGGCGGTAACATTTGGGTAGATTCCCTTGGAAAAGACCGAGGAAGCGAATTTCACTTTACTATTCCAATTGTTTAGAAGAAAGGGCGGTTGACACCAGGTTCATACAAACACTCACGCGAGGATTGAGGGTACAAGACTGGGGATTCGTTGCACTTGCTTCTATCTTACTCAGGTTGGGACGTGCTGGCGCCGACTTTTGCCTGGGGAAACTCCAGGAAATTACAGCAATGGCGCTGGTGGTGACAAGTTGACTCCGGCACCCAATGCCAGGCCAGGAACCGGGTTTTTTGCCCAATCAGCGGGCTGTAACGAGATATTCCGTGAAAAAATCCGGTTTCTAACTGCCCGTGCGATCGCCGACTAATTTGACATAATTTGGGGATTTTGACTCAAAAATTGCTGCTGACACTGTTAAATTTATTTGCAGCTACTTGCTAATTTTTGTAAAAATATTGAATTTTTATTAAAAATATGTTACAATTTGTAAACGTCATTTAAGGTTACAATAGATAAATAACCAAATTTTAATCCATGCTTAACTCCAATTTGCCAGAATCAGAGTTGCTCAAATCCCTACTGGAACCGCTGTTAGAGGATTTTAAATACTGGTTCGAGCGATCGACCAACCTTTTAGAAACTGAGGAAATTCATTTTCTGAGCGGCGAAGATCAATCCGACTTGCTGGCGCGAGTCAAACAGGCTCAGCAAGAAGTAGCGGCTGCCAAAGCTCTATTTCAAGCAACCGGAGGGCAAGTTGCTATTGAAACCGCAGCACTCATGCCGTGGCACAGACTGCTCGCCGAATGCTGGCAAGTATCGGCGCGCTTTCGCTCAAGGCAGTCAAATCCCCCTGGAAAATAAAGAGACAAGTTAAAGTTAAACCCGCAGTCAAATCCCTTATTCAGGAACTATTGCGCCCCACTTGACAAACTCAAACCAATTTCCAGTTAATAAGTTATTACTTGCTGAAACACTTTTGTAAATTGCTGTGTGGCTCTTTAGCCCAGAGGAGAAAATAATGTTGCACCTGCTTTATATTTTAGCTTTCACCGTTCTGGCATTTTTGGCTGTCGGTAACTTAATCCGCAGTCTAGTCACCGTCGGTATGGAATCTCAGCGCCCCCAACAATTCAGGGCAAACAATCGTTACGCATCCTATCCCCGCTCTCAAACCGTACCGCATCCCGAACTGTTAGACGAATACGGAAATATTGTTAACGAGCCCCTGTTAGTGATGCGCTCGCTGACAGTCCAAGACGCCCGCGAACAATTAGATGCTCTCTACAAATCATCTCCCGGCGGCAGCGATGAAGGAGGCGAACTAGCCTAAACCAGGCACAGCCAGTCTATTTAAGATTTTTGATTTGAGATTGACTCGGAAAAGGAATCAGAGAGCTTAAACAAAGTCTAAATTTTGACCCGCTTTCAAGATATTCTGTAAGGACACAACAATGTTGTGTCCTTATTTTTAGCCCTGGAAATTGAGAATTCGCCTACAGAAAATTTGAGGCGGCGGCCATTTCTGAAAATCGCTGCCAAGCTTTTGCCCCAAAGCCAAAATCAAATATTTCCGGATGCAGAATCTCTGCTAAAATTTCTAAAGAATCAACCAATCTCGGCCCTGGTCGATTAAAGTAAGAATTGCCGTCAGTTATGTAAACTTTCCCGGTTTTTACTGCTTCCAAATCTTGCCATTGGGCGTTTTGAGTTATCTGCATGGCTTCCGTGCGAGTGCGGTTTAAATCAAAGCCGCAAGGCATGAAAATAATTACATCGGGATTAGCTTCTACTAGCGATTCCCATTTTAACCAAGGGGAATGTTCCCCGACAGTGCCAAACAGCGAAATTCCTCCCGCCGCCGCTACTAATTCCGGAATCCAGTTTCCCGCAGCCATCAAAGGCTCTATCCACTCGATGCAGGCTACGGTGGGAAGTGTCTTTTTTGTGTTAAGAATAGATGATGCTGAAATTTTGGATGTAATGGCAGCGATGCGTGATTGCAAAAGCGCGATCGTACTTGTGGCATCTACACCCAAAGTATCAGCAACTCGCTCAATATCCGTCCAGATTTCTGCCAGCATATTTGGCTGCAAAGAAATAATTTGTGGCTGGCTGTTTACTAGCATCCTTGCAGCTTGTTCAACCTCTACCAGAGAACAAGCGCAGACTTCACATTGAGCTTGAGTGATGATGTGAGTTGGCTGCAATTTTTCCAGAATATCTAATTCTACTTTATATACGCTCAGCGCATTTTGCAACAATTGAGTCACGCGGTTGTGAATTTCGATTCCCGTTCCTTCGGGATTAAATTTGGGCTGAGTGCAAACAGGTAAATTTTGGATTTCTGGGGGATAGTCGCATTCGTGAGAACGGCCCACAATGGCATCAGTTAATCCTAAAGCTGCTACAATTTCCGTGGCACTGGGAATGAGCGAGACAATTCTGAGTTGATTCATAATTTAACCCGAGTTTTTGTTGCTGATTCGTTCTAACTTCTGTTTACCCGCGAAATCAAATCGCTTTGTTGCTGCTGCTGTAGTTGTTAGATTTTTAATTTTTTCAAGAATTGCAAATCTTGCCACGCTTGGATGAGATTTCCTTGCATCAACGCTGCTACACCATTTAAAACTCTAATTTCCGGGAGGTTGGGGTTGAGCGCGAGGGCTGGTTTTAAGGCTGTTTCAGCGGCTTTGGGATGCCAGCCGTAAATCTGGACGAAGGCGAGATAAGCATAAGCATAGGGGTTTTGCGAGTCGAGTTGGGTGACTTTTTCTAAGGCCGCGATCGCACTTTCGACATTCTGCTGCAATACTCTAGAAAATGCCAAAGCATAAGCCCATTCTAGATTATTCGGTTCCTGCTTCAGCCGATATGCTAACGCTTGTTCCGCTTGCACGGTATAATCTTGAATTGGATCGTACTGATTGATCCGCCCAATCTGCTCGAACACAGGTTCCAAACCGGGCAATCCTTTGGGTAAATTAACCGCCATTTCCCGCAATTGAGTTACCAAATCTAACTCGGGCATATCTTCGTTTTCAGGGACTTGTTCGGGAATTTTTAACTTTTTCTCATCTTGGTTGGCCGCAACAGCCTCAGAACGCATATTTACAGGCTCAGCAGCGATTTTAAGCGTTACCTGCGGCACTTTCATCGGATAAGTTTCGCCGGTTTTGCGATCGAGATAAGTAGCTTGCAGAGTGTACCTTCCCGGTGCAATATTAGCAGGAGTTAGCATCGCCGTGCGATCGACCACTCGAAACCCCACAGCAAATTTATCGGCTTCCAGCATCCCCGGATGCAAAGTTGCTTGCCCGATCGCGCGATCGTGTAAAATCCTCACAGTCTGTCCCGCTGGAATATCGCCAGACTGCTGATTTTGCCATGTTAACAACACTAAACCAGACTGCAACTGCTGCCAAGGCCCAGACCAAATATAAGTAATCGGTAGCGCCACACCGGGAACAGGTTTTGCCAGAACAGTCACCTGCTCTAATTGTACTTGCGATCGCGCGATCGACAACGGCTGTACTTCCACCGGGTGCGATCGCTTGCGATAGAGATTCAAATTAGTATTATCCGGCAAAAGCCAACTTTTTTGCAAGTTAAACTTGTCGCCTGTTTCAATCGCCGCCACCGCAGCATTTTGAGCTTTTTTAATCCGTTCCCGAATCGAACCTTGCGGGCCAGTTTTAGTTAAAAACCAAGAAAGCGATCGCACATCTTGCGGCACTTCTTTTAAATTCGTTCCTACCTGCCGCCCGTAGACCTGAAAATTCGCCAAAGCACCGTAATAATTCAAATTATGCTGGTTAATTTCCGGAGTCGAAGGCAACACACCCAAAGTCGATTGCAAATAAGGTTCCGTATCAATAATTTCGGCAATTACTTCTTGGTGCGGCCACTCTTTCCCGAAGTAAGGATAGCTAGAATTGCCGGGACTGACAACTTGGACTAAACTGTTTCCCAAACCACCTCCCAGCGGCCACATATGGAACAGCATCGCCAGGATTCCTAAGCCAATTGTTCCCCAACGAATTTGTCGCCCCCAACGAGAAGGCCAGAGCGTCAAACAGTAGGCTAAAAAGATTGCGACTATGGGCAAATAAGGTATCACATATCGGTCATCTTTGTTGAGATTTAGGGAATTAATCAAATAAGCTCCTACCCAAAACACCGCCAACCACCGACAGGAGTTAAGGTGCAATCTTGACTGACTGTCCGGTCGATTTCGCCAATAATAAAGTATAAATCCAACTAAGGGAATCAGTAACAGAGGCCAAGAAACCTGTTCTGGCAAGTGCTGAATATAGTAAATCCAAGCATTTATCGTATTCAATCCCGGATCTCCCTCGGCGATCGCAGAATCGATCGTTGCCCGTTTTCCCCCAGTCAAAATTAACAGCCAATTAGTTTTTGCCCACGGCCCAAACACGGCAGCCGACAGCAACAAAGCACCAGCTAATTGACCTGATCTTCCCCAAGCTTTTTGGCGCACTGCACCAACAGCCAACCACAGAATCGGCGCCAACAGAAATAATACTGTAGTGTGTTTAACTAATATTGATAAACCCAGAGAAATCCCAAAGGCGATCGCCCAAAAAAAAGATAATCGACTCAGGTAAAACTTTTTACCCTTTTCCTCTTTTCTTCTATCCGTTACATCCGCTACATCCCGTACATTGCTCGCTGCCGAACTTTCTTCCTTCCACATTGTCAGACAATAAAAACAAAAAGTAATCGCAGCAGTTAGGGGAAAATCTAGCAAAAATTGCAGGCGAAACCGATAAAGTCCCGGCAACAAAACACAAATAGCAGCCGCCCACAAACCAACTTGCCGGTTAAATAATTTGACGCCCAGACTGTAGACTGAAGCGAGCAGAATAGCACTAAATAATAAATGAACGAGGGTTGCCCGATCGCCCAGGGCACCAAAAATATGCAGAAACGGCACCGTTAAGATGTACACCAAGGGCGGAATCTTCGTCGAAAGCAGCCAGAAATTTGTCCACCAGTCGCCGGAAAACCACTGAGGATGCTGCAACGCCTGCAAGTAATTCAGCGTGCTAGTGAGGTATTCTGCTTGATCCCAGGCGGGTACAGATCGATCGAGGGCAAACCAGAGGCGATCGCTAATTGCCGCCAGCAGCCAAATTATGCCCAAGACAAACAGACTCTTGTCCGCGCTGTCCCGATGTTGCTGTGTCATTGCGATTTTTGGATTTTAGGCGTGCAGCTTTTAGCTTACAGGTGGGCGGTTCCGGGCGCTCTAAAAATTATTTTGAAAAAGTGCTTGCTAAAATCGCTATGTGTCTGCTAAGGTAGTTAAGCGTAAAAAAACAAGCCGAGATAGCTCAGTTGGTAGAGCAGTGGACTGAAAATCCACGTGTCCGGAGTTCAAATCTCCGTCTTGGCATCGCAAAGCCCTCACAAAGTTGAGGGTTTTTTTTTGGGAAAATACGGGCTGTGCAGTCAATTATTTTTGAGTCAGATACGCTGCTAGTTCTGGAATTTCACCAGCGCGCTGCCATTCGGCTTCACCCAAGCGCACTTTGGTGCGATCGGTAATCTTCTGCACATCTCGCAACTGTCGCTTAGTATAAGGCCCCTCGGCTTTACCGCTGCGGAATACGTACCACTGAGCCTGCTGTGACTTAGGCTTTTTAGTTGCTGAGGCAGGTTTTCTGACAGGCTTCATCCGAGCATCGCCGAACTCGGCTGCAAGCTGGTTGAGCTCGACTTCAACCGGATCGGCGGGTAAATTACGATCGCGCGAGGTCTTTTTGGCCTCGGACTTACCCCTAGCAATTTCTACTTCGCGACGCCAACCCCAGAAATGCCACTGCGCCACCCAAACTAGCGCCACAGCAGATCCTAAAATCTCTTCTTCTGTTTCTGACCATGTTGACGGCTCTCCAAACAGCACAGAACCGATCGCAGCAAAGACGATCGCACTCAAATTGAAATAAATTAGGTAGGTAGTATCATTCGCCGCTAAATGCCAACTGGTTGTATGCCGAACCAAAGATTGAGTAGCTGCTGTTTTGTTGTGTTTCCAAGCTGTGCGAGCTTGAATCCGACTGTAACCAGGAGAGTGGGCCGGCCACCACTTGGCGGCCCAATTAACTAAATGCGCCGACCAATACTGCAAAGCTGCATATCCGACTATGCCACTGAGAAATACAGAAATAACTAATAGAAAGGTTGTCAGTGGCAGCAGTTGTTTTGGCATTATTTGAGCCGTCGCAACAGTCAGCACAAAAAAAGGCGTACCGGTGAGTGTTGGAACTAAAATAATTTCCAATATTTTGAGCAAGTCTGCATAGAAAATCCAGAGGAATTCGACTAGAATTTTCAGCCGCCTTGCAAAGCAAAAGTGATACAAATAAGCCGATGCGATCGCAGTTCCGATAATTAAAGCAACAATTGAACCCGGAGAATCCCTCAGCGGCAGCATTAAAAAGGCGATCGCCGGAATTCCCATGACGATCGCAGCCGGCAGCGTCGCAAATGCGATAAACCCTTCCCTCCAGTGCAGCCAAGGCGATACCGATCCTGTCGGCGGTTGCTTGTGGCTGCGACTTTCCACCCACTCAGCAAATTTAGCTAATCCCCAATGGTAGAAAGCAAATAACGGGATTTGGCACAACCAAGCAAATGCGATCGCGCCTTCAAACTCAGAGCTGCTGATGCTGAGCCAGTACGCTGTGCTAAATCTGTAGTGGTAGTAATAATATCCAGGCAGCAGTACCGAAACAATCAGCCAAAAGCCACTGCTTAATGCCAAACCTTTTGCCCATGATGCAGGATGCGGGAGGAACTTCGGCCAGTTATTCATGATTGGGGCAATTGGAGCGGATATCAATATTGTCCCACTACACTTGAGCTTCCGCAATTGCTTTAGTGTTGAGTCTTCCCACCGCTCAGGTTTCGTCAGGAAACATTGCCTCAAACTCTTGGTAGCCACTCACCACCCGCAAAATCTCGATGCCGTTCTCAACAACTCGATAAAAGATAATGTAGCCATCCAGTGGCACTCCCCGGAGTCCAGGCTTAATTCGATCGTAACTGCGTCCCATATTCGGAAACTTCACTAAGTTTTCACACTTTTTGACAAACTCCCGAAGTAACCGCTCACCAGCCTCGATATTGCGAGCAACAAAATAATCACCGATCGCATCCAAGTCTCGACTAGCAGTTGGAGAGACAAAGCATTGGCTCATCCTTGAACCTCTCGTGCTTTGCGAAACTTTTCCTGCAATTGTTCTCGCACAGTCTCTAAGGGAATTCCCTCACCCCGCAATAGTTCCGCCTCCGCTTCCTTAATGGACTGACGCACTTCCTCCTCCCACTCCGAATAATGCTTCTGGGTTTGCGCCAGAGTCTGGAGGGCTTTGGTGATTACCTCGGAGGGCGAACTAAACGACCCCTGCGCCAATTGCGCCTCGATCAATTGCATCTGCTCTGGACTTAAAGTAATATTCATTACGCCACCTCCCTCAGACTGATCCATGTTTTAAGAATAGCGCGAGATCCGGTCAGGGCGATCGCCCCGAAACCGTGCCTGACTATTGCCAATCCGATCGCTTGTCGCTGCTTTCGTCATCGCTACAATTGCTAAATGAACAACTCAACCGCGCTATAACGATCGCATTAATATCTAAAAAATTCGGATTTAGAGTCAACATAATTTTCTTTCTCTTTCCCTAAAAACCTCGCAATCTCGATCTAACTCATGAAATATTCTGGCAATTTTGATTGACAAAAAGCAGTATTTCTAGTAAGCAAGCTCGAAAATGGTGTTAAACTCATCTGGACTGGGAAATGCCCCTGTCGGAAACAAAAGGTTACAATCAAAAATAGATTCTATTTCCATAACAATACTGTTTATAGCTTGAACTCCTCAGTGCCCTACAACAACACCTCAACTCAATCCTTTCAATTTGACTCAATTGACAGCGCCCTGGCAGACCTGAAAGCAGGTCGGATGCTGGTAGTAGTCGATGACGAAAACCGCGAAAACGAAGGCGACGTGATTTGTGCCGCCCAATTCGCCACCCCCGACAACATCAATTTTATGGCAGTGAACGCCCGGGGTTTGATTTGTCTTGCCTTGAGCGGCGATCGGCTCGATCGCCTGGAACTGCCTCTGATGGTGAGCAAAAACACCGACAAGAACCAAACTGCCTTTACCGTCAGCATCGATGCAGTCAACGGCGTCAGTACCGGTATCTCCGCCGAAGACCGCGCCCGCACCATCCAAGTAGCCATCCACCCGGACACCAAACCTCAAGGCTTGCGCCGTCCCGGTCACATTTTCCCGCTGCGAGCGATCGACGGCGGCGTCCTCAAACGCGCCGGCCACACCGAGGCCTCCGTTGACCTCGCCAGACTCGCCGGTCTCTATCCCAGCGGCGTCATCTGCGAAATTCAAAACCCCGACGGTTCGATGGCGAGGTTGCCGGAATTAATCGACTACGCTAAAACTCACAAGCTCAAAATCATCAGCATTGCTGACTTAATTAGCTACCGCCTCAAGCACGATCGCTTCGTCCGCCGCGAAACAGTCGCCAAATTGCCTACTGAATTCGGCGAGTTTACGATCTACGCCTACCGCGACACCCAAGACAACTCAGAACACGTTGCCATTGTCAAGGGCGACCCGGCAGAATTTAAAGACAAACCCGTGATGGTGCGGGTGCATTCCGAATGTCTGACCGGAGATGCTTTGGGCTCCCTGCGCTGCGACTGTCGGATGCAACTGCAAGCAGCACTGAAAATGATCGAAAATGCCGGTTGCGGCATCATAGTTTACTTGCGTCAAGAAGGTCGGGGCATTGGATTGGTGAATAAACTAAAAGCTTACTCGCTGCAAGATATCGGATACGATACCGTAGAAGCTAACGAGCGGTTGGGATTTCCCGCAGATTTGCGCAACTACGGCGTCGGAGCACAAATGCTTAACGATTTGGGAGTGCAAAAAATTCGCTTAATTACCAACAACCCGCGCAAAATAGCAGGTTTGAAAGGTTACGGCATTGAAGTTGCCGATCGCGTTCCCTTACTGATTGAAGCCACAGATTACAACTCGATCTATTTGGCAACCAAAGCCGAAAAACTCGGTCATCTGCTGCTGCAAACTTATTTAGTCACAGTGGCGATTCAGTGGAACGAAACGAAGTCCGAGGTTCGCGGGAAAAAGGAAGAAGCAAGAGGTTCGCGGGAACAAGGAAAAGAGGAAGATTCTGCCATCCAAAATCGCTACGAACACCTCGAAAAACTGCGGCGGTTGACCGCTAGCCACCACTTGCTGCTGCAAGAAGAAGCGCGGCCCGTCGGCATAGCTTTGTTTGGAGAAGGCTCCCTGATCGTTCATCTGGGCTTCGATCAAGCCGGACTCGCGGCCCCCGACTGGTACTCGGAGCCAAATCATCCTTACGTCAAGGCGATCGTCCAAATTCTCAGTTCCATCAGCACAGATCCCGACTTGCAAAAATTAGAATTCATGATTTCCTCCGGTGGAGATCCGCTCAAAACCCTGCAAGTCCAGCTCGATCGCGAAAACTTCCCCCTCGCACAAGTCGCGTCCGCCTGTGCGAGACTTCAACCTCAAACAATCTATAGTTTTTCCCCTATTCCCGATTCAGCCCTCGGAATGTCAAGCTAGGGTCAGGAATAGAAAGGGCAAATTTACATGGACATGAACGTTGGTGACTTTCTGCACCGGCTCGACCTCAGGGGACAAGCCCTCAAAGGCACCAACCTCGGCGGTGCCGAACTCCGGGGAGCAAACCTCAGGGGCACAGACCTCCGAGAAACCAACCTCAGTAACGCTATTCTCAGGTATGCAGACCTGATCGAAGCCGACCTCACCGGCGCCAATCTCAGCGGGGCTGATTTGGCTGAGTCATTTCTCAATTTAGCCAACCTCACCAGAGCCGATTTGAGTGGTGCTGCAATCCGAGAAGCTACTCTGGTAGGAGCCGAACTCAGTCAAGCCAACCTCAAAGGCGCAAGTTTGATCAAGGCTAATTTAGTAGGAGCAAATCTCCAAGAAGCTAACTTAACCAGAGCCAACCTCAGCGGAGCCGATTTGCGCGGTGCTCAGATGACCGGCACCATCTTAGACAAAGCCGTCTACAACAACCGCACAATCTTTCCCGACGGTATTGAGCCAGGCGCAAAGGGAGCTATTTTACTAGCTCCCAACGCCTCGCTCCCGGGATTAAATCTGATTATGGTAGATTTGACCGGTGCGGATTTAAAGGGAGCCGATTTGCGGCGCACAAACTTATACAAAGCAATTTTATTTGGAGCAAAGCTCGATCGGGCAAACTTAGCAGGAGCCAACCTCAGCGGAGCCGACTTGAGAGAAGCCACTTTGAGCGGCACCATTTTAGAAAAAGCTGTTTACAGCAACACAACGTTGTTTTCAGAAGGCATTGACCTGCGTATCGGCGGAGCTTATTTAATTGCTCCCAATGTATTGTTGCAAGGGGTAAACTTAACCGGAGCCGACTTAAACGGGTCAGATTTAAGCGGAGCTAATTTGAGCAATTCTAACTTAAGTTCGGTCAATCTCAAAAATGTAGACCTCAGCAAAGCCAGCTTAAAAAAAGCTTACCTCAAAGGTGCAAACTTGGAGGGAACAGACTTGAGAGGAGCCGATTTAAGCGGCGCAATTTTGCACCAAGTAAACATGAGTTCTGCCGATCTCCGGGGTGTAGACTTAACAAGAG
This sequence comes from Microcoleus sp. BM001215392, assembly GCF_036700185.1. Classification (NCBI taxonomy): domain Bacteria; kingdom Bacillati; phylum Cyanobacteriota; class Cyanophyceae; order Oscillatoriales; family Microcoleaceae; genus Microcoleus; species Microcoleus sp. BM001215392. The sequence continues at coordinate 13,173 of NZ_JAUBOJ010000181.1, forward strand.
CCGACCTCAGCGGGGCTAATTTAAGTGATGCTGATTTGAGGGAGACCGATTTCACGGGAGCTACTTTGCTGTTCGCTAACTTGAGCGGCGCCGACTTGAGAGGTGTAGACTTGACAAAAGCTGACCTCAGCGGCGCTAAGTTAAACGAAGCTGACCTCAGAAAAGCAGATTTGATGAGAGTAAATTTGGAGGGAGCAGATTTAACCGAGGCTGATTTGAGCGATGCTCATTTATTCCGAGTTAATCTCAGAGGTGCTAACCTGAAAGGTGCAAACCTCAAAGGCGCAAGTTTAAAAGGGGTATCTTTGACCGATGCTTATTTGAGCGAAACGGATTTGACTGATGTAGATTTGAGTCAGAGTTTCTTTGAACTACCGTTAGAATCGGAATGGTAATTGACATTTGATAGTTGTTAGTTGGCAGTTGACAGTTGGCAGTTGGCAGTTGACGGTTGACAGTTGGCAGTTGCTAATTACTACGAAATAACAAATAAACAAAAACGAATCACAATTGATGAATCACAACTAACAACTGCCAACTAACAATCTAATGACCCGCGAGCAGAAAAGCTGAAAACAGACAACTAACAACTGACAACTAACAATTAATACCAATTTTTCATGAAGCTGCACATATTTCGATCCCCCCTAACCCCCCTTAATAAGGGGGGGACAAGAGTCCAATCAAAGTCCCCCT
>NZ_JAUBOJ010000182.1:0-2770 GCF_036700185.1 Microcoleus sp. BM001215392
ACGATTCGGTATTCGATCGAGTAGAGCGAGATCGTTTTCCGAGCTGTTTTAACTGCTTGCATGACTCGCTTTAAGTCGTCTGGATGCACGCAGTTTTTCCACACTGCGATCGTTGCTTCGCCGCCTGGTGCCGGTTCGGCGCCGAAAATCCTGAAATGGTTCGCCGACCAAATTACGCGATTTGTGAGCACGTCTAGATCCCAGGTTGCCATGCCCGAGCCTTCGATGGCGATGCTCAAACGTTCTTCGCTTTGAGCGAAGGCTGTTTCAGTTTGTTTGCGATCGCTAATATCTGTCAGCGATCCCGCGGCGCGCACCGGATTTCCCGATTCGTCCCAAATTGCTCGCCCTCGGGCTAAAACCCATTTATAGCGCCCGTCCCGACAGCGGATGCGGTACTCGCAGCAGTAATGCGAGGTTTCTCGCTGCAAGTGCTGCTGCCAAGTGCTCTGCATTTTCTCCAAATCGTCGGGATGAATCCAGCTCAAATATTGTGCGAAGTCGGTGAATTCTTCCCGCCCGCGTTCCACAATCTCTAACAGGCGATCGCTCACTACAAAGCAACTTGTTTGCAGGTTGCGATCCCAAATGCCGTCGCTGTTGCCGGCACAGGCTAGCTGCCAGCGTTCTTCGCTTTCTCTGAGCGCTTCTTTGGTGCGCTCGGCGCGATCGACTTTTAGGGCGGCAACGGCAAAGTCTGCCAGCGCGATCGCGATCCGCAAATCTTCCGCATCGAATTGGCGATCGTCGTCGTGAGATACAATCCAGATTGCTCCCAGCGGTTGATTGGACGATCGCAGCGGCACGACTAATGCTTCGGCGATCGGCAATTCTGGCTTGGGCAAGTCGGGAAAGTATTGTTCTGGATGGAAGTACAACTGGGGAGTTTGGAGGTCTCGATCGGCTCCCGACAATCGCAATCTGCGGGGTGTATTTGTGTGTTCTGCGGCTTCCCACGCGCCTGCCAAGGCTTCCCAGCGATATATTTGTTCGGATGTTGCATTTTCTTCTAGCAAGCAGACTCCGACGCTGCCTGCGCCGCACAAATCTCGGGCGATCGCCACCAATGTTTCGAGCAGCGCGTGAGGCTCGGTTGCGAGTTTTCGGGCTAGCTTTTGCAGCGCCCGGTTTTCGGCTTGCAGGTTCCGAGATCGAGGGGTGCGGCGCGACAGTTCCTCGGCGATCGGAATGTCCGCTAAATCTGTTTCTGGGGTTTGCCAAACTTCCATCAATTAGTCGTCTCTATGTCTTGCTGTCTGAGCGGGCGATCGTCTACAGCACTTTTGCTGGGGAAAGTAGGTACTACCACGGGTAGGGAGGCGGCGCCGTGCCTTTGGTCGTGTCAACTTAAGCTACAACCAATAGTCCGGCAGGGAATGAATTCCCTGCCTCAAAGCTAAAGTCGTCGGTCGCCGACTAATGAGTTCTTCAGTCCTCTTTGAGAGGACTGTCTTCTATCAGAGAAGGAATTCATTCCCGCGGACGGACTGACGGGCCCACAGAAGGACTGGGCGGACTGGTAGCTTGAGCTGACACCTGTGGACAGCGCTGTGTCTAACCGGCACTCGCTCCGGGCGATCGGGGTGTACTTCCTAAACGTGGAATCTGCTGTATTTATCAGCACCCATTTAAAGCATCTGCTATATTATATTATCTACCGACAGACAGAATCAGTTATCTATCTTGGGAATTAGTTTTTAGTTTTCAGGGCAGAAGATGATTTGCTTGCCGGCCTTTGCTCTTGCCGCCACAATATGCACAATTTTATTCCAGAATCCCGCTTTTTTCCCTATCTGACTTGGACAGAGATTCAGTCGATGCCGGACAAGGAAAATACTGTGATAATTCAGCCGCTAGGTGCGATCGAACAACACGGCCCGCACTTGCCTTTAATTGTGGATGCGGCAATTAGTACAGCCGTGACTGGCCGAGCACTGGCCAAGTTAGATGCAAATATTCCCGCTTACGCTTTGCCACCTTTGTATTACGGCAAATCAAACGAACACTGGCATTTTCCAGGTACAATTATGCTCAGCGCTCAGACACTTTTAGCCGTAATTAGTGACATTGCAGACAGTATTTATCGCGCCGGATTTCGCAAATTGGTTTTGATGAATGCTCACGGCGGACAGCCGCAGGTAATGGAAATTGCGGCGCGGGATATTCATCAAAAATATCAAGATTTTTCGGTGTTTCCGCTGTTTGTTTGGCGGGTGCCGAATGTGGCGGCCCAATTGCTAACTGCGAAGGAGTTAGAATTGGGAATTCATGCGGGAGATGCGGAAACGAGTTTGATGTTGTCAATTTTGCCGCAACAGGTGAAAATGGATCGAGCAGTTTGTGAGTATCCGAGGGATTTGCCTGCTGACAGTTTGCTGAGTATGGAAGGTGATTTGCCTTTTGCTTGGCTGACGCGGGAGTTGACTGATAGCGGTGTGCTGGGCGATGCGACGGTGGCGACGAAGGAAAAGGGATCTCGTATTCTGGAATCTCTATCTGACGGCTGGCTAAAAGTCATCAAAGATGTGCACAAGTTTCGACAGCCCGGAAGTTCGGCAACGGATTCTGTAACGGATGTCACGGATGGAAGTCGGATGGAATTTGGAAGAGGGAAAAAGATCGATGTGGAAATGCAGTCACAACAATAGTTGCAGCAATTAAGAACGTTGTAACTGTCTTGACGGATTCTGTAACGGATGTCACGGATGGAAGTCCGATGGAATTTGGAAGAGGGAAAAAGATCGATGTGGAAATGCAGTCACAACAATAG
>NZ_JAUBOJ010000182.1:2870-9983 GCF_036700185.1 Microcoleus sp. BM001215392
AATGCAGTCACAACAATAGTTGCAGCAATTAAGAACGTTCTAACTGTCTTGACGGTTGCTATAAAAATCAAAATACAGTCCAGGAGGCATAATCGACCTATGTAGGGTGATGATAGTTGCACCTTACCGCTATTAAGAATTAAAAATTAAAATTTGTTCTAATTTGTGTCAAAATGAGTTTAACAAATTTTCTGAGTTGGAAAACTAACGATGAGTGTAAATCCTAAATTGCAGCGCGCATTTGAGCAAGGCCGCGCCCTGAAAATTATCAGCGGTTTAAATAATTTTGATGCGGCTAACGTTGCGGCTGTTGTCAAAGCAGCGGATCTCGGTGGCGCGACCTTTGTCGATATTGCTTGCGATCGTGATTTGGTATTGATGGCAAAACAGTTGACTAATTTGCCAATTTGTGTATCTGCTGTAGAACCAGAAAAGTTTGTCGCTGCGGTAGAAGCAGGCGCCGATTTGATTGAAATTGGCAACTTTGATGCTTTCTACGCACTAGGCCGCCGCTTTGAAGCTGCTGAAGTTTTGGAGTTGACTCGCCAAACGATCTCGCTATTTCCGAACATCACGCTTTCTGTCACAGTTCCCCACATTTTGACTCTCGACAAACAGGTGCAATTAGCAACCGAATTAGTCAAAGCTGGCGCTAACATCATCCAAACCGAAGGCGGCACTAGCGCCCAACCAATTCACGCCGGAACTTTGGGATTGATTGAAAAAGCAGCGCCTACTCTGGCCGCCGCCTTTGAAATTTCCCGCGCTGTATCCGTCCCCGTACTCTGCGCTTCCGGCATCTCCAGCGTCACTGCACCGCTGGCTATTGGCGCCGGCGCTGCGGGTGTTGGTGTCGGTTCTGCTGTCAGCCAACTTAACAGCGAAGTGGCGATGATTGCTGCTGTTCGCAGTTTAGTTGAAGCTTTGGCAAAAGTCGAGCGATCGCACTTTGCTACTTCTATTTCAGTTGACAGTTGACAGTTGACAGTTGACAGTTGACAGTTTTCAGAGGGAAGAGGGAAGAGTTGACAGTTGACAGTTTTCAGTTTTCATCAGTCACAGGGAAGAAGGAAGATTTTTTCCCCTCTCCCAATCTCCCTCTCTTCCTTAATAGTTGATATACCACACGGAATAATCATGTAATAACTGATTGTTTGGGAAGATATCATCAACTGATTCTAACTCTGCTAAACGCAACATAAACTTTTTGCGATCGCCGACGCGCTGAACTTCCACAAATATACCGTCTTCCTGAATAGAAAAATCTTCCAACCGATGAATTGTGAATTTATCAGTATAAGAAGGTTGAGTTTTTTTGAGCCTTGCATATTCTTTTTTAGTGCCAAAACCCATAAGATACTCTTCTTCCCATTCAAACTCTTCTATACCAGTAACATGGCACGGAACTTCAAAATTTTGCTTGAGGTAGTCTAAATATTTGATTGTATTTTTAAGATCGGCATTGATTTTTTTGTTTCCCAGGATTCTTCTAATCCTACTTTCAAATTGACTGCCATTAAATGAATGGTTTTCATCGAGATGGGCGAAGATTTCTGGCTTGAAAGTGCCTCCTAATTCTGGTGCTTCGGCAAGCAAGCGCTGCAAGTCGTTTAGCGGTTTCGGTCTTCTACCTGCTACAATGGTTTCATCAAGCTGAACTAAAGGAAGTTCGGATTCTGAAGGAAGGGGTTTGCTTTGATTTGGGCGATCGCCAGATTTAGAATTGTTAACTTGAGATTTGATAACTTTAGGCTGATTAAGTTTAGGCTTGTTAAATTTAGGCATCGCTCGGTTCCGCTGTATCGGTTTATCAATAAAGTATATCTTGGCAGAAGTACATTCGTGTCTGATTAAATAGGAGAAAGCTGTGATGCAATTACTGAAATCGCCTGATGAACCGGAAGTGTATCAAGGACAATTTGGCGAGTTTACAATTACCCAAAGCGATCGCACTGGAGTGCTGATCTACCGCGCCGGATTGGGGGTGGCGGCGCTGTGTTTGGCTGTGGGCGCTACCCTGGTGCTGCAACAAGGCGACAACCCAACTGCAATCCAAGCTGTAACGCCTGTTTTTGCGTGTTTCTGGATAGCTTTAGGGGTTAGTTTGGCAACTATTCACATTTACATGATTGCACTACACCGAACACTACAGGTGTTTTGGGCGATCGGCGGCGCGGCAGCACTTTTTGTAGCTTTACAAAGCAGCGAACCTTTGGCTTTAGCAGTGTACGAACATCCAGCCACTTTGTGGGGAATTGGCTTTACTTTTGCCGCCTTAAATGGGATCTTTTTCAAAGAAGCTTTCTGCTTCAACCGCCTCGAAACTAAGTTTTTGACTCCGGGAGTTCCGCTGTTACTTTTAGGACATATTTTCGGCTTTTTGACACCGCAAAACGAACAGTTGTTGCTGGGAGTTTGGGCAGTATTGTTTATCATTTTTGCCGTGCGCAAGTTCTTTCAACCTATCCCCCAGGATATTGGGGATAAGAGCGTTTTTGAGTATCTCAAACACAAATAGTAAAGCAGGTTCGGCAACGGATTGTGTAGCGGATTTAACGGATGTGATTGCGCACAGTAAAGTTAGATTTATTGGCGTGATTTAGCGGAAAAATTGTTACAGAGCATCCGCCAACAGGGTTAGCAATTTATTGATTTATTAAATACGAAATCTGAGGTTACAATTTCTATATTCTATCCGTTACACAATCCGTTACACAATCCGTTGCCGAACTTCTTTCTGCTATATGATTTTTTTTGACAGGATGCGAAAACCTAAAATCAAACTTCGTCTAATCCGCCGCCGAGAAATGTGGGCAGTTACCTGGGAAGGTTGGGTAATTGCGATCGCAGGTTTAATCATTACAATGCTCTTAATTATCACAAATATCCATCCATTTTTGGCGGTAAATGCGCCGCTCAAAGCAGATATACTGGTTGTGGAAGGCTGGTTACCCGATTATGCAGTCGAAAGTGCGATCGCCGAATTCAACAAAGGCGGATACCGCCAATTAATTGCCACCGGGCTTCCCGTAGGTAAAGGCTACTACCTCGCTGAATATAAAAATTATGCCGAACTGACCGCTGCGAGTTGTATTGCGCTAGGATTTGATAAAGACAAAGTAGTAGCTGTACCCGCACCGAATGTTGTGAAACACCGCACTGCTGCTTCTGCGATCGCCCTTCGAGATTGGCTGGCTGCTTCTGCGCTAAAAGTTGACTCAATTAATCTTTATTCTTTTGGCACTCACGCCCGCAGAAGTTGGATGGTTTTCAGACAAGTGCTGCATCCTGACATTAAAGTCGGAATTATATCTGCCGTTCCGCAAGATTATAACCCCCAGGAATGGTGGAAATCCAGCGAAGGTTTTCGGACTGTAACTGGAGAAATTATTGCTTATATTTATGCCCGTTTTGTCGATTGGAAAGCCTAGTTATTAGTTATTAGTTATTAGTTATTAGTTCCTTGGAACCAAGTGATATTCTGTAGGGGCGGGTTCACCAGTATCTAAAATCACATCCAGGGTATTTGTAAACCCGCCCCGCCCCAACTAGGAATCGAAGAGGATTAATGATAAAATCATTCTCAGATAAATTGAGGGCAAGTCGTTGCTAGAAGAACGCGCTTACTGGTTGGCATGGTCGCAGATTAACGGTATCGGGCCAATTTTGTTGCAAAGATTGCACCAACATTTCCCTAGTTTGGCGGCAGCTTGGACGGCGAAACCAATAGATTTAATGCAAGTCGAAGGGTTAGGAAAGCAGACAATAGAAACTGTTGTGCAAGAACGAAACCAACTCAATCCCGAAGAATTTATCGAAAAACATCTGATCGAAAATCCCTGTTTCTGGACGCCCGCAGATAAAGATTATCCCAGCTTGTTATCGGAAATTCCCAATCCGCCGCCTGTGCTGTATTATCGCGGGTTAGTTGACTTAAAAGAGAATTGCGGAATTACGCCGACGGTGGCAATTGTTGGGACTCGCAGTCCTTCGGAATACGGCCGCCGCTGGACTCGCAAATTTAGTACGGCTTTGGCTACAAACGGTTTTACTGTGGTTTCGGGATTTGCTGCGGGTATTGATACGGAGGCTCATATAAGCTGTTTGGAGGCGGGCGGTCGGACTTTGGCTGTTTTTGGGACTGGGGTTGATATTGTTTATCCTAAGCCAAATGAGCGGTTGTACGATCGCCTGTTGCAGCAGGGATTGGCAATTAGCGAATATCCGGCGGGCACTCAACCGAATAAAACTAATTTTCCGCGCCGAAATCGGATAATTGCGGGCTTGAGCCGCGCTACTATTGTGATAGAAGCTCCGCAGAAGTCGGGGGCGTTAATTACTGCTTATCAAGCTAATGATTTTTGCCGGGATGTCTATGTTTTGACGGCAAGATTGGATGACGAGCGATCGTTTGGATGTTTGGAGTTGCTGAGTAAAGGTGCTCATCCGATTCTCCCGAGTAGCGATCGACTATTAAGCGAAGATCGGTTGCTGGAAATGCTCGGAGCTATGCCAAAATTGGACAGCGCGCAGCAGTTGTCCTTGTTTCCGACAAATCCGCCCCCCCAAAAGCAAGGCCCGCCGTTGGATGCCCAGTTGGCTGTGGTGCTGGGGGCGATCGGCTCTGGGACAAGTTCTTTTGATACAATTGTGGAAGCCGCCCGATTGGAAGCGGGGACAGTTTCTGGTATTCTTTTGCAGTTGGAATTGTTGGGATTAGTTTCGCAATTGCCGGGTATGCGCTATCAGCGGTGTTGATTGGTGTTAGCGCGATCGTATTTAAGAAAAGACCGCGGTTGAAACCGCGTCTATACAAACGATGTCCGCCGGACGCCGACGGTCGAAAAAAAACGTAATTTTAACCGCCTACTCTTCAACTGGCGTCCGGCGGGTTTTGTCTGTATAGACGCGGTTTCAACCGCCGGGTTTTATTGTACACTCTTCAACCCGCGGAGGCGGGTGAGTGTCTGTATAAACCTGGTTTCAACCGCCGGGTTTAATTGTACATTCTTCAACAGAGCAGACGGCGGATTTTGTCTGTACAGACGCGGTTTCAACCGCCGGGTTTCAACCGCCCCGTCTTATCAAAACAATCCCAAATTAATCCCGCTATTAATCGCGCTAAGGCTTCGGCTGCCAGCAGCAACTCCGTTGATAGTAGCTAAAAGCTCCCCAGTTTGGGTAAACCTGACTAATGTTTTACCTCGGTCTTCAGTAATCGTCAATTGCCCGGAAACCAGGCCGTTACCCAATACTAAAACATCTAGACCAAATTCAAAATCGGTAATAACATCGCTCCCGGAGTTGGTGGCAATTACAAATTTATTGACTCCGCTTCCTCCTGTCAAAGTATCATTTCCTAAACCGCCATTCAGGAAATTATCTCCTTTGCCGCCAAACAAGATATCATTACCCTCGCCGCCCAGCAAAGTATCATCTCCTTGGCCGCCAAACAAGATATCATTACCGCGAGAACCGAGCAAAGTATCGCTACCTTTGCCACCGAAAAGAGTGTCATCTCCAAGGGCGCCGTCTAGCGAATCATTGCCTCGCAAACCGTAGATGGCATCATTGCCACTGCTGCCGGTGAGGGTATCGTTGCTATTTGTACCCTTGATGATACCTGGGGAAACGCTGCCAAAATTGGCGTCGCCGGTGACAACAGGAGTTGCAAGCCCTGTCGGCAAGATTGCCGATTGAATTTTACTCTCTAAAGCAGCACCAGTATTGTCAGTAACTAGCTGGGAAATTGGCTTAATTCCGGCACCGACTGCTTTGAAGTCTTGACTGGTTGCGCCCAAGGCTACTTGTTGGACGCGGGCCACGGCTTCGGGAATTGATGTGGCTGTGGGATTGCTGAGAGCGAGATCGATGCGCTGATTTGCTGTTGCCATTACTGTCGCTGCTTGCTGGGTAATTTGGGTGACAGTTTGAATTTTCAAACTGGGGTCAATCTGCTGTATTTTAGCAGCGGATTGCAGAATTATTGGTTCTAAGGCCGCTGGGTTGCTGAGATTTAAGATAGCACCTGCTTGAATTTTATCGCCCATTGAACTGACAACAGCTTTGACAAGATCGCGATCGGCTGCACTGGATGCACCGTCAATCAAAGCGACTGTTTGAGTGATGACGTTTTGGACTTTGACCATGGCTGCTAAGACTTGGACTCCCCCTGGCTGGTTGGTGTTGGTGGCGAGGATGGGGTCTAAGGTGGTTAGGTCAATATCAGCGGCGAGTCCAAAGGCTGCTTTGACTAAAGATTGCGCTGATTCTGGTTCAATTCCTTTGTCGATTAAGTCGGCGATTAAGCTGGTTAATAGGGTGATAACAGTAGAATCTGGTGGTGCCGTAAGTTGTGTTTCTAGGGGTAATCCGGTGGCGGTGTCTGTGCCTCCAATTGCAACTAGATTGCCTTCTTCGGGGTCGATTTCTCCGTTTTTGTTTTTGTCGAAGATGTCGAAGGGAATATCGAGATTGAATTTACCGCCGCTGTCGGTAGTTGTGGATGGTTCGTTGGGATCTTTGATGCCGTTTTTGTTGGCATCGAGGAACAGAGTTGCACCGGAGATATAACCGTCAATTGCTATGCCAGAAAGGCTGTTGGCGCGGTACAGGTGGAAGAAGTCGCTGACACTGGCACCCGCATTGTCCGTTGCTGTCACCTTAATTGGCACATAGAATTGTGAGGGGACATTGCCAGCATTCAAATCCACGCTAAAGGTCAGCGTATTCGCGTCGAAATTAAGCCAATTGGGTGGAATGAAAGTGCCGGTATTGGGGTCGAAGGTCAGCCAATCGAGAGGGTTGGAACCTAAGGGGCCGACGTTGCTTTGGAACTCTGGAATTATTGAGTAGGAGTAAGTGAGGCTGTCACCTGGATCGCGATCGGTAAACGTGTCGGGAGCAAGAGTCAAATTGAAGCCACGGGAATTGGGGCCACGTTGATTCAAGAGGGAATTAGTCACCACCGGCGGGTTGTTGTTGAGTGTAGATTCAGCATCGATAATTTTCAGACTGGCAGTGTTTTGGGTGCCAATATTGGTATTATCCCGACTGGCGATCCGAAACGCAATTTCTTCTGTTCCCTCAAATTGACCATCCGGCAAAATGTCA
>NZ_JAUBOJ010000182.1:10083-13843 GCF_036700185.1 Microcoleus sp. BM001215392
GACCATCCGGCAAAATGTCAATTGTGAAAGTTTTGCTATTTTCGCCTGGGTTAAAAGTGAATTCCGGAGAAAAATTCGGAGGGATGTTCCAATCTACTCCCCAAGTTGCTGAACCAGTAGGAGGTTCTAGGTACACCCTGGAAATTTTGTTTAGATCCCCAGTGCGAGTGAGGGTAATTTGTTTTTGAACGATTGCTGTGCGACTTTCACTGACTTGGTAAGTAGCTTGGGAAAAATTAATCGTGGTATCACCTTGAATTCGATCGCCAGTTCCGTTACCTAGCGGTGTTTCGTTACCTGTCCCAAAATTGCCTATCCGAAACGTTGATGTTGGCGTCGGAGTCGGAGTCGGCGTGACTGATGTTAGCGTCGGAGTGGGAGTTGTACTCGGAGTCGGAGTTGTACTCGGAGTGGGAGTTGTACTCGGAGTCGGAGTTGTACTCGGAGTCGGAGTTGTACTCGGAGTGGGAGTTGTACTCGGAGTTGGAGTTGTACTCGGAGTCGGAGTTGTACTCGGAGTCGGAGTTGTACTCGGAGTCGGAGTTGTACTCGGAGTTGGAGTTGTACTCGGAGTCGGAGTTGTACTCGGAGTCGGAGTTGTACTCGGAGTCGGAGTTGTACTCGGAGTTGGAGTTGTACTCGGAGTCGGAGTTGTACTCGGAGTTGGAGTTGTACTCGGAGTTGGAGTTGGCGGCGCTACATCGTTATCGGTAATCGCCACAGCGACATTCGGAATCCCAACGATCGCACTATACTTAGCATCAGCACTCGCAGCCGTATGAGAAATAGTCCCTGTGTGCGGCCCTTCAACAACCGCATCGTCAACAGCCGTGACTGTGACAGGTTTCGCCACGTTCCAGTTAGTAGAATCAAAAGTAATCGCGGAAATCGCACTTATTTGATCCCCTGTACCGAAACTAATCGTCACAGGCGCGGTGGGCTGGGATTTTAACTGAACGCTGTACGTCCCTGTAGCACCACCTTCTGTAGCAGTTGTACTCGTCGGTGAAATAGTCACACTTGCGGTATCGTTGTCAGCAATCGTGGCAGTTACAGGAGAAATTGTCAGATTGTTATACTTGGTATCCGTGCTGACGGATTTGTGACTAATCGTGCCACTGTGAGTTCCTTGGGCTATGCTGTCATCGATCGCCTTAACGGTCACATTTTGAGCAACATTCCAAGTAGTGGGCCCAAAAGTGATAGGTGCGATCGCACTAATTTGACTGCCCGTGTCAAAATTAATCGTAACGTTAGCAGCAGGTGCGCTAGTCAGAAGCACGCCGTAGGTATCCGTTGCACCGCCTTCAGCAATATTTGTACTTCCGGCAGATTGGACGATCGACACACCCGGACTATCGTTATCTGTAATCGATGCCGTGACATTCGGAATCGCTTTGGCGTTATAACTAACATCGGTACTGGTAGCTGTGTGAGCGATCGTCCCTGTGTGGGTTCCTTGTGCTACAGTATCGTCGATCGCAGTAGCAGTGACAGTCCGATCGACATTCCAGTTAATGCTGTTAAAGGTAATTTGGGCGATCGGGCTAATTGCATTGCCAGTATTAAAGCTAATGTTAACTGGTGCAGAAGGTTCCGAAGTTAGCTTGACTTTGTAACTGCCCGTTGCGCCGCCTTCTGTGGCTGTGATGTTCGTAGGTGCAACGTTGAAGCCGGCAGTGTCATCATTGGCGATCGTCATGGTAGCAGTTGCCGTGGGAATTGTCGGCGCGCCACCCGGTGAAACAGGATTCGATAGAGTAACCGTAACTGTTTCGTCTGGTTCAACCAATCCGTCGCCTAACACATCCAAAGTAATAGTTTTGGATGTTTCGCCCGCTGAAAAAGTAATTTTGCCAGTAGCAGTAGTTACGCCAGAAGTGCCGCCGATATTGTTGTAGTCGCTGCCGTTAGTCGCAGTTCCTCCAATTGCATAATTGACGCTAGTTGCCCCGCCAGTGCTACCGCTGCGAGTCACAGTGAAAGTTAGAGGTTTTGTGCCGCTATCGCCTTCGGGAATGCTCGCAATACCCGCAGCAACCGCATAAGAAACAGTACCGTTAGCAGCAATAGTTAGTGTAGTTTGATTCGTTGTACCCGCAACGCCTCCGGTGATTGTACCGAAGTTGAGAATTGCGGTTTCGGCGTTTTCTGCGATGTTGTCGGGTTTGATCGTAAGTGCAATATTCTTGGTGAGTGCGGCACCTGTTGCACCTGCGGGGAATGTAATAGATGTCGGGGCGATAGTGTAGTCTGAATTTTGGGTGGCTGTGCTGCTGGGGTTAATTGCGATCGGTACAACGACATCGCCCAAGGGAGTGCCGCCGCTGATGGTGACGGGAATATTAACTACTGTGTCTGTTGTTCCTTCTGTACCGCTGTAGGTTGCCGCACCAAAATTGACTGTATTTGGCGTATTTAGCAGGATTGAAACGTTGGCTGAACCATTGTTAGCTATTGCCAAATCCGGGAGATTATCAGCATTAAAGTTGCCGGAAATAATCGAAGTTGGACTTGTCGCCGCAGCAAAATTAATCGGTGCACTAAAACCGCCAGTACCATTTCCTACTAAAATTACAGCGCCATTAGTGGCTGTTACTGCTAAGTCAAGTTTGCCGTCTCCGTTCAAGTCTTTCGCCACAATCCCCGAAAGCCCTGTCCCTGCGCTAACATTAGTGGCCGCACCAAACCCGCCGGTGCCATTTCCCAATAGAATTGAGACACTGTTAGCGTTAACTGTCGCTAAATCGAGGAAAGTATCTCCGTTAAAGTCCCCAGTGGCGATCGAATTTGGATTTACCCCCGCGCTAAAATTAGTAGCTGCACTAAATCCGCCCGTACCATTTCCTAACAGAATTGAGACATTGTTAGAAAGGCTGTTGGCAACGGCTAAGTCGGGGAAACTGTCAGCATTAAAGTTGCCTACAACAACGGCATCCGGAATCGAACCAACATTAAAATTAGTGGCATTGCTAAAGCTACCAGTGCCAGTTCCGAGCAAAATTGAGACGCTACCAGAAGCACCTTGAGGGTTAGCATTTACCACGGCTAAATCGAGGAAATTGTCGGCATTAAATTTTCCGACACCTATTGAAATGGGAGTGTTACCCACACTAAAATTAGTAGCTGCACCAAAGCCGCCCGTGCCATTTCCTAACAGAATTGAGATATTACCGCTATTTGCTACTGCTAAGTCGGGGAAATTGTCATTGTTGAACAGTCCCGATGTAACAAAATTTGGAGTAAAACCTACAGCAAAGTTGGTAGCTGTGCCAAAACCGCCAGTGGCATTCCCCAACAGAATCGAAATGTTGTCGTCATTCTGGTTTGTTACTACTAAGTCGGGGAAAGTATCAGCGTTAAAATTCCCTAGATTAATACCTTTGGGATTTGTCCCCGCGCCGAAGTTTGTCGCCGCACCAAAACTATTTAAAACCTGTTCGTAATTAGCCAATACTTCGGGTGCAAATACTAGCGGTGTTTCTATTTTCCCGGTGCTGACTTCTAGTTCCCAGTCCCCACCCTTTGCTACACTTCCCGTGAGGTTTTGGGAAGCGGCAACGTTTGTATTTGTGAGCTGGGCGATGCGTTTGATGAAGGCGAAACCGTCTGTATCTCTCGCGCTTTCATCCGATCCGCCGGGGGTTGAAACCCCCGTCTCATAGCGAAAGTCCTCTAAAGAGGACTGAATAGCCGCCTTGTTTTCAGTCGGTTTCAACCGACTTTCGCTTTGAGACAGGGAATTCATTCCCTGGCGGAC
>NZ_JAUBOJ010000183.1:0-13812 GCF_036700185.1 Microcoleus sp. BM001215392
TGCTCTTAAATTCCCCCTTCTGAAGGGGGAACCGAAATTGCTCTTAAATTCCCCCGACCTAAGGGGGATTTAGGGGGATCTCAACTTGATGTAAAAAACGAGATTTCTCATAAGATTGCTCAAACGTTTTACTCTTAAGTTGACATTAACAATCTAAAATCCAAAATCTCAAATCTCAAATCCCATGACTGACAGATTAATTCTAGTAGTTGACGATCAAGAACACCTCCGAGAATTGGTGCAAGCGTGCTTAGAAGATTTAGGCGGATGGGAAACGCTGGTAGCAGCATCGGGAGAAGAGTGTTTACAAATAGTGCAAACACAACAACCATCAGCCATTTTGCTCGATGTATCTATGCCGGGAATGGATGGATTTGCTGTGTACGATCGCCTTCAATCCGATCCCAAGACGCGAGCGATTCCGGTGATTCTGCTGACAGCAAAAGTCCTGCCGAGCGATCGGGCAAAATTTGCCGAAATGGGCGTCACAGGCGTAATTGCCAAACCCATCCAACCCACCAGCCTGACGGTAGAAGTCGCAGAGATTTTGGGCTGGGATGAAGAATTTTAAGATGATTTATCAAGTTTTGTAACGATTGTAGAATCTTTACCAATTCCTTACCGTTACTATCTACCGTCCCAGTATCGAACCAAAAACTGGTGGTATGGCGGGTGCTATAGGAGGACAGTCAATGAATGCTTTTCAGGAATCAAATCATGCGAGCCAGTCTCTGGAGGGTTTATCTTCTCAGTTTGCTCAATCGCACTCAGCAATCAACACTGTGGATTGGGAATACAGCAGAAACGCCGATCGCAGCCATTACGATTTACGAAATGGAAACAACCCCGATGGTGTCAACTACCGCACACCAACCCTAGCGGGTATGGTGTGGGCTTGAATAAAGCCTGTTGACCAGACGGCTAGTTCTACTAGCAGCCGTTAAGACTAAGCGTTAAAGTTCGTACCTTGAAATGCGTGCCAGTTTCAAGCTCTACAACTGGGTAATTAAACAGGTTATCCGGAAAAGCCAGTGTTACTCAGAAAGTACCGAGTCTTAACACCGTCGAGGCAAACTTAACTAGAAATAAGAGGCAGCAGTAATGCGCGTTTTCGTACTAGATAAAAACTTAAATCCTCTTGACCCCTGCCATGCAGCACGGGCGAGAGAACTATTACACAAAGGGAGGGCTAATGTATTCAAACGCTATCCATTCACGATTGTTTTGCAAGACAGAACCATTTATGAATCAGTCACACATTCTCATCGAATCAAAATAGATCCGGGTTCTAAAGTCACAGGATTTGCTGTTGTTCAAGAAGAAACTGGTCGCGTCACAAACGCACTTGAGGTTTCTCAGAGAGGACAACAAATCAAAGATTTTCTTGAGTCTCGAAGGGCTTTAAGGAGAGGTCGCCGGAATCGAAAAACCCGTTACCGTAAGCCTCGTTTCTTAAACAGAACCCGTAAAGCAGGATGGCTTCCACCTTCTCTTGAAAGTCGAATCGCCAATATCGAAACTTGGGTGAGAAGACTCAGAAAACTCAGCCCAGTTACCGCAATTTCTCAAGAGCTAGTTCGGTTCGATTTACAGCAGTTAGAGAATCCAGAAATTAGCGGGGTAGAGTATCAGCATGGCGAGTTATTTGGTTTTGAAGTTAAGGAATACCTTCTCCAAAAATGGGGCAGAAAATGCGCTTACTGCGGTGTAGAAAATGTCCCATTTGAGGTAGAACACATCCTCGCCAAAAGCAAAGGCGGCTCTAATCGAGTTAGTAACCTCTGTCTGAGTTGTCACTCTTGCAACCAGGCTAAAGGGAACAAATCAGTTGAGGAGTTCCTCAAGAAAAAACCTGAAGTTCTCAAGCGTGTTTTGGCTCAAGCTAAAGCTCCTCTCAAGGACGCTGCTGCGGTGAATGCAACCCGTTGGGAACTGTACAGGCGACTACAATCAACAGAGCTACTAGTAGAAGTTGGTTCTGGAGGGCGGACAAAGTTTAACCGCAAAACTAGAGGCATTGAAAAATCTCACTGGACTGATGCAGCTTGTGTTGGAGCATCAACCCCTGAAAAACTCCTTCTCAATGGGGTAAAACCTTTAGTTATCAAAGCGATGGGGCATGGAAAAAGACAGCGCTGCGGTACTGACCGTTACGGTTTTCCCATTCGCCATGCCCCTGCTCAAAAGTTTTTTATGGGTTTCCAGACAGGTGATTTGGTTAAGGCTGATGTCCTGACTGGAAAGTATGCAGGAAGCTATACGGGTCGAATTGCAATCCGATTCAAACCAAGTTTCAAGTTAACAACTGGAGGAAAGAGTTTTGACGTGCATCCCAAATATTTGAAAACAATTCACAGAGCTGATGGCTACGAATATGCATCTTGAATCAACGGATTTGCTATCGCTCAATTTATTTACTGGCGGCAATTCCCCAGACGCTAAGTTATCGGCGGTACTCGCTACGCTCGATGCGTCCGCCTCAACTATAGCGTCCGCTCCCTTGCCGCATTTTAGGTGGAAATTCAGTTGGCTAGGTAGTTGAGAGCTCCGCAATCCAAACTTTCGATTGAACTCCCAACTGCCAATTTGATCGATCGCTAAAAAAAGTGAACACAACACTTAAATTAGCAACCCAACACTTTATATTTGAATGCTAATTCAATGAAGGCTTTGGAAGTGGTTGATATGACCACCAAAACAATTTTACTGATTTACAAAGAACCAAATATGCAGGAAGTAGTAAAAGCTTGTTTAACAGATTTAGGAGGTTGGAACGTGCGAGTTGCCAATTCGACCCAAGAAGGCTTGCGACAAGCAATACTCTATCAGCCCGATAGCATAATTTTGGATATTTCCACTGGCGCCATGGATGAATTCCTCTTTCTCAAACAACTAAGCACACTACCCGCAACCCAAGGAATTCCGGTTGTACTGTTAACCCTCAAAGCGAAATGGGTTAATTTACAAAAGACCTTGTTCCCACAAGATAAAATAGCAGCAGTGATTGTAAATCCTCTCGATCCAGCTATGCTGTCCGTTCAGATTGCTCAGGTATTAGGCTGGGAATTAGATTAGAATATCACATCAATCAGCCTTAGTAGGAGCGCGAATTAAATAATTTACACATATTTGTGGGATGGACATCCCGCCCATCCCACAAGAACAATAAAAAAAATTGTAAGTTATTTAATTCTGGTTCCTTAGTAGCCGTAGGGTGCGTCGCCAGTAAAAATCTCTCGTTTAAAAATCAACAATTTCATATATCCGCACCTGTGCGCTAGCCGAGTGCAAACAACCCGGACGCTCACTCCGCCCAACAATGATGTTTTTGCAAGACTTGACAAGAGTGAAATATATCTGAGTTAAAAAAGAGGTTTTTATGACAGACGACGCAGCTAGCTCAAATCAAATCCTCAGTCAAGTTAGCCAGAATACAAAGTGTCCCTGCTGCTCGAATCCCATGCTGCGTCACTTTCGCCAGCAACAAGTTTATTGCTTCTGTCGCGACTGCTGGCAAGAAATGCCTGTTTACAATCTTAACAAATATTGTTCATTGCCATCATCTGTAGCAAGCCTCAATCAAGCACTGGTGCCACAGAATCTAAGTTTTTCAACCAGTTTGCAATTGGCGGCTTGAGATTTGAGATTAAAACCCAATAGGCTTGGGTTAGGATTTGTCCAAAGAAATGAAACAAGCATAAGCCCTAGCCCTTTCAGGGCGGCTTCGCCAACGGGCAGGCTGCGCCAACGCAGTATCTGTTTTTCACAGCCTTTTGCTTTTAGGACTGTCTTATCTGAACTTTATTCAATTAAAACCGCCAATCCCAAATCCCAAATCCCAAATCCCAAATCCCAAATCCCAAATCCCAAATGACTCAGCCTAGAAAGTAAACGTAGTTCTCACCACCCCAATCACCAAATCAGAATTACTCTTATTGTGGTCAGGAGCAGTCAGCCAAATCAGACCCGGAGTAATCGCAATATTGTCGCTCAGCTTAAACTGATAGAACCCTTCAATGTGCAGCGAAGTATCCTTATCTTCCGGCAAAGTCCGATTAGTAGAACTTGTCACTCGCGGCTCCATACCTACAATAAAGCCCGCCACATTTCCCTCTTTCAACAAATCGGGCAAAGCCACAGTAACAGCCCAGTTCCAGATTTTTTGGTCTCCCCGCTGTACAGAACCGGTAGGAGTAGCCAAGTTCGATAAAATGCGCTGGTTAGTGTAACCCGCCCAACCGCCAATTGCCAAGCCCGGCCGCACTCTCCACGAAGCCTGCGCGCCGTAGGAATTGCTAGAAACAGGCAGATTATTGTCGCTGTCGAGTCCGAAGGAACCGAGACGCACCGGGAAATTAGAAGCGTTGCTGCCCGTACCGGTGACGAAGTTGTAGGAATTGACGTAAGTTAAACCTAGAGCCATAGTGCTTGTCGGTTTGAAAGTGAACTGAGCCAAAGCGCCGTAAGAACCGTTGAACAAACCGTTACCCCGCGTCGGGCTCGCAGCGTTGCCGGCCAAATATCCCAAACTCAGCTCAAGTTTTTCTCCAAACTGATGCCGCAGAGCGATACCAGTACCGGCAGTCAAATAGTAAATCGGGTTGCGAGTACCGAAGTTAGAAAGAGCACCGGTGCCGCCGTCTCCGTCAAAGTAAGGATTGACTGTGTTGGTAAAATCGTCCGCAGCGCCGGCATTGGCTTCGAGAATTACAGTAGTGTTTTTGCCGAGGGGGAATTGGTAAAACAGTGCATCTAAACCAACAGTATTGCTAGCAGTACCAAAAGGCCCGGCATTAAACCGCAATTCTCCTTCAGCAGTTTTGGTATTGTTAGTAGAAAACGAACCCAGATTTAAAACTTGCAGTCGAGTTCTCAGCAAGTCTTTACCTGAGAAACTCGTGTCAAAATTAAGACGAACCCTGCTGCCAAAAGCCGTAGTTCTATCGGCATCGCGGCCCTCAGCATCTTCTCCCCGGGCGATACCTGTCAGTGCAAAGATTACTTCGCCGTTGAGTTTAGTGGTAGTTGAAAACTGATTTGCTTCTAATTCAGAGGTGCGCGCTTCCAAGGCATCGACGCGGCCGCGCAAAGTTGCCAATTCTGCGGCAAATTCTTCTTGCAATTTTTGGATAGAAGCCAAATCTTCTTTGGTTGCTAGATTTCTGGTACCGCCTTTGATCAGTTCGTTGACTTTATCCAAACACGCATTTAAACCGGCTGCAAACTCGTAGCGAGTCATCGCCCGGTTGCCGCGGAAAGTGCCGTCAGGATAGCCGGCGATGCAACCGTAGCGTTCAACTAGGGATTGCAAAGCTTGGAATGCCCAATCGGTGGGCCGCACGTCGGAAAGTTGCGAAACTGATGTTACTTGGCCGACTGCATCTTCGCTGCTGCCTTCTGCGCTGTATTGGTTGATTTGTTCTAAAACATTTGAGGGCGCTTGAGGCTGCGCAATTGGAGCAGTTGATTGGGAAATCTGCTCGGGTTGGGCGGCCGCTTTTTCGGTGCTGACATTGGTGGGTACAGCGGGTTTTTCGCTGGAGTTGGCGGGCGCGACTGCGGGGATTTGCTCTGCGATAGGTTGCTCGGCATTTAAGTTGGCGGGCGCGGCTGCGGGTGTGGTTTCGCTTAAGTCTGCTGCTGCAACTGAGTTGTTTTGGGCTGGTGCGGCTTGTTCGGCAACTGGGGCTACCTTCGCTGCGAGATTGTTATTTTCAATAGTCTCAACAGTTAAATTGTTAACTACTGATGCTGGTTCTGCCGTCACTGCTGCTTTTTCTGGCTGTGCAGCCTCGGTTGCGGCACCTGCTAATTGCAATTGATTGGCTCTCTGGGCGGCAATTTCTACAGGTTGCTCTGCAGACGCGGCTGTCGAAGATACGACTAAACTTGCTGCTAATACAGCGGGACTGACTAGAAGTCCCTTCCATAAAAATTTGGACATTTTTGTTCCTCACACCACGTTAGTTCGATCGCCCGTTCCGAAGATTTGGGCGATCGCAAATCACCTACAGTATTCCGTCTAATAGCATTTTTTGTCAACAATCCGCAGAATTGTTGCCAAAATCTGCGGTTTTGCTGTCCCTGATTTCACAAAAACCGCGTTTATTCCCAAAATCTTTGGTTTGAGCTAGATACTTACGTAAAAACCCTGTAGATGGTTCGCTCCTGCGTAAGCGATCCCTCGGTAAGACTAATATTGACAGAATTGGCGCTAATAAATCGTTCGATCGACTACATACAAGTGAAAAAACTCAAATACGCCCTAGTTCACGAATGGTTGACGCCCCTAGCTACCGGCGGTTCGGAACTCGTAGTGCAAGAAATCCTCAAATACATAGACGAGGCAGATGTCTATGCCCTCATCGACTTTGAGTCGGCAAATCCCGAAAGCTATCTTTTCGGGCGACAGATTGGCACCACATTCTTGCAGCACTTTCCCGCAGCCCGCAGCGGCGTGCAAAAATATTTGCCATTTCTGCCGATCGCGATCGAACAACTCGATCTGCGAGAATACGACATCATCCTCTCATCCTCCCACGCCGTCGCCAAAGGCATCCTCAGCAGTCCAGGGCAACTGCACGTCTGCTACTGCCACACGCCCATGCGCTACGCCTGGGACTTAACTTTTGACTATTTACGCAGCAGCAAAGCCGGACGGGGCATTCCGGGCTGGCTGACGCGATATTTGTTGCACCGCCTGCGCCAGTGGGATGTCATTTCTGCCAACCGCGTGGATTATTTCATCGCCAACTCCCAACACACGGCGCGCCGAATTTGGCGGTGCTACCGGCGGCGCGCCCAAGTAATTTATCCGCCGGTAAATATCGAGAGATTTTCCTTGATGCGGCAAAAACAAGACTTTTACGTGACAGTGTGCCGATTGGTAAGCTACAAAAACGTAAGTGCGATCGTCCAAGCATTCAATCAACTCGGGTACACTCTGATTGTCATCGGCACCGGCCCAGAATTAGAGAAGATTCGGCAAATCGCCAAACCCAACGTGCAACTACTCGGCTGGCAGCCCGCCTCCGTAGTGGAAAAGTACATGGCCCAAGCAAAAGCCTTTGTATATGCAGCTTGCGAAGATTTTGGCATCGCTTTAGTAGAAGCTCAAGCTTGCGGGACACCAGTAATTGCCTATGCAGCAGGCGGCGCTTTGGAGACAGTGCTCGACATTCGCCAACACCCAGAGACTGGGACAGGTTTATTTTTTCCCACCCAAACCGCAGCAGCAATAGTCGAAGCCGTCGAGGCATTTGAGCAGTTGCAAGCAAAATTTGTGCCAGAAACCAGCAGGTTGCACGCCGAAAACTTTGCCCCCCAAGTCTTTGAGCAGCGCTATCTAGCTTTTGTGGAACAGTGCTATCAGGAATTTAAATCCGGCGATTTTTCCAAGTCAGGGACTTGAGAGCGGCTGTCGTGACAGTGGGACACTGGCAGACTCGGAGACTTGGAAAATATTCTGCAATTGGTTCAGAAGCGCTGAAAACCTCTCTACATAAGTGCCTTGTCCATTTCTGCTTCTGGCTTCTGGCTTCTGGCTTCTGGCTTCTTGCTTCTTGTCAATGCAGAAAATTGAGTCTTTGAAACATAATTCAGAGAACAAAGCGTCTTGAGGCTTTATGATCATGACTGTGTGTGGTGTGAAGTGAAGGAGTAAGATGACTGCCGACAGCCAACTAATCTCCGGCAAGGTAATTCGAGCGATCGCAAGACGCGGTTTTGGGTCTGTCCTGCAAGGAGATAGACGCATCAGTCGTTCTCTAGAGAGACTCGACGGAGAATTTTTCAAGCGGTTATTTGACATTCTCTTTTCCTTATCGGTTCTGATCCTGTTTGCTCCGGTTTACCTGCTTTTGGCTCTCTCAATCGCCTTAAGCTCTTCCGGGCCTATATTTTACGTACAGGAACGAGTAGGCAAAAACCGTAAAATGTTTTATTGCCTTAAATTCAGAACGATGGTGGAAAATGCGGATGACATCTTGCTGGAAATCATGGAAAAATCTCCGGATTTGCGTCAAGAGTTTGAAGACAATTTCAAACTGAAACAAGACCCTCGAATTACCTGGATTGGAAGATTTTTACGAATGACCAGTTTAGACGAGTTCCCCCAGTTTTGGAATGTTTTAAAAGGAGATATGAGCGTCGTCGGGCCGAGACCTTTAGTTGAAGAAGAACTGCCGAGATACGGCCATCACATCAACAAAATTCTCACCATCAGACCTGGAATTACAGGCTTGTGGCAAGTGTCCGGTCGCAACGACATTCCCTATCCCCGGCGAGTCCAAATCGACCTCTATTACGCCAATGACAAAAACCTTTGGATGGATATGTGGATTGTTTTCAAAACAATTGGAGTTGTGATTTTCCCCAAAAATAACGGCGCATATTAATTTTTGTCCGCAGTCAGCCATCGGTAGTTAGTTTTGTTTTTTACCGACCACTGATGCTGACTACTGACAGCAAGCGGCAAACTCTTTGCTAAAAGATTCACAGTTCCTTGATGCCGATCGAAGAATTGTGAGTTAAGGTAGAGCTTGAGCATAGAACCGGCAGGCAACAACAGCCTCTGCCCGGAAAGTCCCAAGAGAATTAACACAGCCTGTCAAAGGAAAATCAGATGACGCAACGCAAGCGAGCGCTAATAACAGGTATTACAGGTCAAGACGGCTCTTATTTGAGCGAGTTACTGTTAGAGAAAGGATATGAAGTTCACGGTATTATCCGGCGGAGTTCGAGTTTTAATACCGATCGCATAGACCACATCTATGTCGATCCTCACAGTGAAGGGGCACAGTTATTTCTGCACTACGGCGACTTAACCGACGGTACCACTCTGCGCCGGATTTTGGAACAAGTTCAGCCTGTAGAAGTTTATAACTTAGGCGCTCAATCCCACGTTCGAGTTAGTTTTGACTCGCCGGAATATACGGCTGACTGTGTAGGGATGGGAGTGTTGCGCCTGCTAGAAGCAGTTCGCGATTACCAAAGCCGCACAGGCATAGAAGTGCGGTTTTATCAAGCAGGTTCTTCAGAAATGTTTGGCTTGGTGCAGGAAGTTCCGCAGAAGGAAACAACTCCTTTTTATCCCAGAAGTCCTTACGCTTGCGCCAAAGTTTACGGTCACTGGCAAACAGTAAATTATCGCGAATCTTACGGACTTTTTGCCTGCAACGGCATCTTGTTCAATCACGAGTCTCCGCGCCGGGGCGAAACTTTTGTAACTCGCAAAATTACTCGCGCTGTTGCCAGAATTGTCGCCGGCAAACAGAAAAAACTTTATTTGGGCAATCTCGATTCCAAGCGGGACTGGGGCTTTGCTAAAGACTACGTGCAGGCGATGTGGCTGATGCTGCAACAAGATAAGCCTGACGATTACGTCATTGCTACCAACGAAACCCATTCCATTAAAGAATTTCTCGATTTGGCCTTTACTTACGTCAATTTAGATTGGCAAAAATATGTCGAGTTTGACGAACGCTACTTGCGTCCTGCAGAAGTGGAACTATTGATTGGCGATTCGACTAAGGCGCGCCAGCAATTAAATTGGGAACCTTCTGTAACTTTTCAGGAGTTAGTACATTTAATGGTAGATGCTGACACCAAAGCTCTCGAACAGCAATTGCGAGGTTCCGGGAACGGATTCGATTAAGCGGCAAAACTAAGCCGGAGTGTCGATTTGAGATTTTCCATTTGGGATTTGAAATTGACTCTCGCATTGAATCTAAAAATTTGAACAAAAACCGAAAATTTTTGATCCTCCCCGACTCATGTCGGGGACTTGTATTCGTTTTAGGGTGGAGTCACTGCTCACAATTTGTCTGGGTAAATCCCCTGTATGTCGCATTCGCCAAAAGCGCACCCCGGGGATTACCCTACAAAAATCATCAGAAAGAAGATTGTTGCAGCTATTTTGTGCCAAAGACATTCAAACAACCAGCTTAAGTGCTCGCCAAATTTTCTGCTGTGCGGGTCAACAAAAACATTAAAACAATCGTTGAGGACTCGCAGCCGATAAATATCAGGCTCAGATACGCACGGCAATTTGTCCCTATGTGGGACTGCTAAAACAGATTTGTTGGCAAGCGCGTGCTGTAGGGCAAAGCTTTTTTGCTAAAGTAACAATTTTAGAGTGGAAATTGTCGATCGACCTTTATTGAAAATCCCGAGGTATAAAATTATGACCAGCTTGGACTTAAGCAGCAAGCGCATTCTAGTGACGGGCGGCGCCGGCTTCCTCGGCCGTCAGGTAATCGACCAATTAGTCAAAGCAGGCGCGGATGCTGATAAAATTTCAGTTAGTCGATCGCGCGACTGCGACCTGCGCGTCATGGAAAACTGCCAGCGCGCCGCCAACCAACAAGACATCATCATCCACTTAGCAGCCCACGTCGGCGGCATCGGTTTAAACCTAATTAAACCGGCAGAACTATTTTACGACAATTTGATGATGGGCGTGCAACTAATCCACGCAGCCTACGAAGCAAAAGTCGAAAAATTCGTCTGCGTCGGCACGATTTGCGCCTATCCCAACTTAACCCCAGTTCCGTTCAAAGAAGACAACCTCTGGAACGGCTATCCCGAAGTAACCAACGCACCTTACGGCATAGCCAAGAAAGCCTTATTAGTGCAACTGCAATCCTACCGCCAGCAGTACGGATTCAACGG
The DNA here is from genome assembly GCF_036700185.1 of Microcoleus sp. BM001215392. NCBI lineage: Bacteria > Bacillati > Cyanobacteriota > Cyanophyceae > Oscillatoriales > Microcoleaceae > Microcoleus > Microcoleus sp. BM001215392. The sequence goes on from NZ_JAUBOJ010000183.1 coordinate 10,672, forward strand.
TATCTACTTGCTACCAGTCAATTTGTACGGCCCCGAAGATAACTTTGACCCGAAAAGTTCCCACGTCATCCCAGCATTAATTCGCAAAGTCCACGAAGCGCAAGAAAGGGGAGACAAAACATTACCAGTTTGGGGAGACGGCAGCCCCAGCCGCGAGTTTTTGTATTCCACAGATGCCGCGCGCGGCATTGTGATGGCAGCTCAATCTTACAACGAATCTGACCCAGTTAATTTGGGAACAAATAGCGAAGTTAAAATTCGCCAATTAGTAGAAACGATTTGCGAATTGATGGGATATGAGGGAGAAATTGTTTGGGAAACAGACAAGCCGAACGGTCAGCCGCGGCGTTGTTTGGATACCGAAAGGGCTAAGGAAAGGTTTGGTTTTGTGGCTGAGGTGGAGTTTAAAGAAGGCTTGAGAAATACGATTGATTGGTATCGAAAACACGCAGTTTGAGTGTAAAAAAACCCGGTTTATTCAATAAACCGGGGCTTTTTTTTATGGAAGCGGCGGTTGAAACCGCGGCTATACAAACGATGTCCGCCTCCGCGGACTAAGAAATTATATTTAGCGATCGCCTCTCGGGTAGAACTCTCCTACAATAATTACTTGTGGAAGACCTTTATTGTAAGATATATTATTTTCGCAAGATGTTTATTTTAGAATGGAACTGAACCAGCAGAAAGAACTTTTCAGCAAAGCTTATGTACGTGCCGTGGCAGCCGTGGCAGGTTTCTCTGTCAGTCAGCCAGAAGTAGATGACGATAGCATTGATTTGAAGATTGTGGCAAGAGGCGGTGAGGGAGTAGTTTTTTCCCCTGAGCTTAACTTACAATTAAAATGTACCTCAAGGGATGTACTGGACGGGCAGTTCATCCGATATCCGGTGAGGATAAAAAACTACAGGGATTTGATCGTTAATTCCCAGGTTCCGCGCCTGTTAGTGGTAGTTTTAGTGCCGGAAAATCTAGAAAACTGGTTGCAGCAGTCTGAAAACGAAATGTCCATGAGGTATTGCGCCTACTGGGTGTCGCTGCGGGGACAGCCAGAAAGACTCAATACAGCGAATGTAACAGTTGAGTTATCCCGCTCTAATCAGTTCACTGTAGAGGCTCTCAAGTCTATTATGCAGCGTCTCAGTCAAGGAGATTTACCGTGAAAGTAACTGTAAAAGACAAGGAAATTTTCCAAACTATAGATCCAAATGTGCTAGGGGAACACTTAGAGGCAAATGGTTGGCAAAAAGTTGCTTTAGTTTATGAGAATACTTGGATTTGGCACAAAAAGAATGATGCTGGTCAGGTTTTTGAAATCAAGCAGCCTGTGAGACAAGAATTTGATGCTCCTCAGCTTATTGCTGAAGCTTTCAAGACGCTAGAAGTCATAGAAAATCGCTCTCAGCTAGAGATTCTCAGCGATTTAATCACTGCTTTACCTAATGTTTCAATTTCAGGATGGATTAATAAAGTGTATGGGGTAGAATCTGCGGCCCAAATTACATTAATGGGATTTGTGGTGGGGAAGCTGAGAAAGATTAATCTGGAATTGAGCGGATATGATTATCAGTTGGCTCTCAAGGCTTATGAAGCGCGATCGCCAGTTACCTGTTTTGGTGATTTAATTAAAGAAAATGACGGTTTTGTTTTAAACAATCCCCGCGATTTTGCCCTACTGACTGAGGCAGAATTAATTAAATAGTTTGGGAAATCCTGGTTGTGGTATAATATCAAGCAAAAATTATTGTGCCGATCGCATTACAGGAAAACAGGTTGTGCAAACTCTAAAATTAGGTGCATCGGGTTCCGATGTTGTGAAACTGCAAAAACGCTTGCTGGAGTTAGGGTTGAATCCAGGCTTTGCTGACGGCAAGTTTGGGCCGAAAACAGAAGCATCCGTCAAACAGTTTCAAACCAATCAAAAATTTTTGGCAGACGGCATCGCGGGCCCCAAAACCCTCGCTGCGTTGTTCCCTGGGGAACCTTTCGGCTCGTCCCTTTTATCATACAGGGCGATCGAGCTAATCTTAGAATTCGAGGTCGGCGGCGGGCAGGAATACTACGAAAAGCTGTTGCAGCGCCCAACTTGGCCGGAAGGAGCATCGGGAATTACGATCGGCATCGGCTACGATCTAGGTTACAACACAGTAAAAGTTTTCAACCAAGATTGGCAGAAATTAGCGGATGTTGAGCGCAACCGTTTGAGTAGCTGCTGCGAGTTAACAGGAGAAGTCGCGAAAAAACGTTTAGCTAGTGTTCGAGACATTATTATTGCTTGGGAATTAGCATGGGAAGTTTTTAATGTCGTCACAGTGCCGAAATTTTACAATCAGACAAAATCTGCATTTCCAGGTTTAGAAGAATTACCAGCAGATGTTCAAGGAGGATTGGTAAGTTTGGTGTTCAATCGCGGCCCGAGCATGGAGGGAAACCGCCGCCGCGAAATGCGTGCAATCCGCGATTTAGTGCCAAAAAAAGATGTGCAGGGAATTGCCGATCAAATCCGGGAAATGAAACGAATTTGGGTGGGTACGAGCATTGAAAAAGGTATCGGGAGACGGCGGGATGCGGAAGCAGATTTAATTGAGGAAAGTGTCTAAATATCCTGTCTTCTGTTATTATAAAAGCGCTCGCTCCTCAATTCAAATCAGAGCGCTTTTGATATAAGGTTATGGTAGGAGCAATTGCAAGTATCCTATATAATTAGTTGATAGGTCGCATTAACCGCGAACTAATACCAGACCCAAGAATTAGTTTATTTGACAAACATCTTCCCCAAACGCCACAGGTACAAAGACTGCTGAGAAAACAAGAAAAAGCTCATGTTTTTAATCACAGAGCCACAATGGATTTAGTGATACAAGCCGGGAGCATCCCATTTTTGGAAATATACTCGTATGGGCTCTCGCATTTCGGCAGTAAATCTCTGGTTATCACTAATAAATTATCTGCCAAAATGCGAGAGCCCCTGCAAAATAGAGATGCACCCGTAGATACTTTTTTAACCACCGGGCTATCCTAGATTTGTCTCTACCCAAACGATGCGCTAATTCTTGATGCTCCTGTACTTGCCCTATGTTTAACGACAATAATAGACTTGAATTGCATAAGTCTTTGATTGATACAGAAACCGCAGATGTCAGA
>NZ_JAUBOJ010000184.1:0-13795 GCF_036700185.1 Microcoleus sp. BM001215392
TATGGGATTATAACTAATAACTTATCTGCGGTCATGCTTCTTCAGGCCTCAAAAGCGAGATGCACCCGTAGATTTGTATATTTGTAGGGTGCGTCAGCCAGAGATTTTTAAGACAATCAAAAACATTTCAACTGACGCACCCTACAAGTAAAATTGCTGCAACAAGGTGCGTCAGCCAGATATTTTTAACTCAATCAAAAATCTTTCAACTGACGCACCCTACAAGTGAAATTGCTGCATCAATCCCTGAAATTTACGCTGCAAATAACCGCCAAATCCTCTGGAAATCTTCTCAAACTTATAATCAAATAAAATATCCATCACATCTTTAGTTTTCATGTACTTCAAATAAGAAATCATTTTATCTGTCAATTCATCATTCACATCATCAATATACTTTCTCACCGCCAACCTTTCCGAAATATTCCATTTGCGATCGAATTTGCGGTGCATTTGGGTTTCATAATCCGCAAAATTAGAGATTTTCCCCTCCAAATATTTTTCAATATATTTCCCGGCGATTTCGGCGCCATCCATCCCGTGTCTGATACCCTCGCCGCCCAGAAAATTTACTGTCGAGACAGTATCGCCGATCGCAATTATGTTATCCTTCCAATAGATATCCCGCAAACCAGGGCTATATTTCAGCGTTGAACCGTGCTTGTCAATAATTTTATAATTTTTAGACTTCAGATATTCATCAATCAGCAAATCAATATACTGTTTCAGGGGTGACAAATGCTTAACAGTTTTGGCATCTAAAAAAATGCGTCCCGCACCAACTTTCAGCCTGTTTTGTTCCATAGGAAATATCCAAGAATAACCTTTTGGCATCCATTTGTCACCCAAAAAGAAGATTAAATCATTGGCATATTTATTGTAAACTTCCGGTTCTACTTCAATTAAATATTCGATTCCAGTTCCCGACAAAAAATTAGGCTTGTCGTTTTCTTTGTCATACATAATCGCCCGAGCAAAGCCCGTAGCATCCACCAAAACTTTCGTGGTAACGTTGATAAGTTTACTGTCAGATAACTGTTTAAATTCTACTGTGGTTTCGCCGTTGGCTTGAGAATGTCCGGTGTAGCGACAACCAAGCCAAACTTCACCGCCAAATCGCTCAACTTCCTCGGCTAAAAATGCTCTAAATTTAGCAAAGTTGAGTACAACTCCCAAATTTTCGGGAGATTCCCAAGTTTGACTAACTTTGCTAGTTTCAATAGTCAGTTTGTGCCAAAAACTGCCGATAACTGATTCGGGTAAATCGAATTGAGAGAGAGTTTCTAAAGGTGTGGCGGCGCTGGAAAAGTCATTTTTATTAAAATTGTCGTTTTGTTCGGCAAGCAAGACTTTGCGGCCGGATTTCGCGAGAATTCTTGCACAGTGGCCTCCTGCGGGGCCGGCTCCTACTATTACTATATCAAAATTTTTTAAATTCATCTTACTTTTAATTCGCTTCTAATGTCAAAATACCCGCAGACATATCAACTATTAACCGCCGATTTTTCAGCCATTGCCGGCCGATTAAAATTTCGGGTACTCCTGCACCCACATGAACAGGAATGTCAAACTCTTGACCCTCAAGACGCACTTTTCCTGCATAAAGATCGAAATTAAATTCTCCTTTAGCTGTCCGCATTTTTTGTTGTTTGACATATGTCCAATCAAGTCCATCTAAATCTTGATCGTTAATAGCTAACCAGCCAGAAAAACCTGTATCTAGCAGAGCATCAACAGGTAATTCTAAGCCGTTATCAGCAATTAATTCAACTTCCAAAAATAGCTCATCCTCATCACCAAATGTTCCTTGAATCATATCGTGCCACAAACTCCGGTTTCATTGATACGAAAGACGTGCAATTTAGCTTTCGGGTATTTCTCATGGGCTATGTTTGCAACTAGCATATCATCCTTGTCGATAAAATATTCCCCGCTGTCGGGTTCAACTGCCATGTACCAGTTGTAGTGGGTTTTAATTAATTCTGGTTTCAGACAATCAAAAATTGGTTTGCAGCGCTGATAAAATGCTTCTCTTTCAGCATACCATTGGGCTATTTCTTCTGAAGAACGTGTGCGTTTTGGGTGCAATCTTTTCCGGGGTACTGTGCGAGTTGGTTTCACGTTAGTCATTGTTGATTCTCCTTTTGTGCAGTGAAGTAAGGTGCGCAGTGCGCACCCTACAATTCTAGCTAATTAGACGCTAACTGGTGACTTTTGGCGGCTGAATGTTGCTAAAATGCGATCGCACATTTGCGACGGATTCAATCCCAAAGTTGCAAAGGATTGTTCCGGCGTTGCATGATCCACCAATGTATCAGGTACACCCAGCCGCATCAGCGGTACGAGAATATTGTTATCCATCAAAGCTTCGGCTACTGCTGAACCGAAACCACCCATTAAACAGCCTTCTTCCATTGTGACAACTTTGCCAATTCTTTGTGCCAAGGGCAAGATTAATTCGGTGTCTAAAGGCTTGACAAAACGTGCATTGATGACGGTTGCTTCAATGCCATGTTCGCTCAACATCTCGGCGGTTTGCATTGCCGGATACACCATTGAACCGTAACCTAATATCAGCACATCGTCGCCATTGCGGAGAATTTCGGCTTTGCCGATCGGCAATTCTTCCCAACCTTCTTCCATCAGAGGCACGCCGTAACCGTTGCCGCGCGGGTAACGCATGGCGATCGGGCCGCTGGTGTGGTTGATACCGGTGACTACCATCCGCTGCAATTCTGCCTCGTCTTTTGGTGCCATAATCGTGATGTTTGGCAGACAGCGCAAGAAGGAAATATCGTACATTCCCTGGTGCGTGGGGCCGTCGGCGCCGACAATCCCGGCGCGATCCAAACAGAAGAACACTGGCAAGTTTTGGATGCAGACATCGTGAACTATTTGGTCGTATCCGCGCTGCAAAAAGGTCGAGTAAATTGCCACAACCGGCCGCATTCCTTCGCAGGCTAAACCAGCGGATAAAGTGACGGCGTGCTGTTCGGCAATACCAACATCAATGTATTGTTTAGGTAATTTTTCCTGAAGTTTGTCTAGGCAAGTTCCGGTTGCCATGGCAGCGGTAATCCCGACTATTTTGGGATTATTTTCTGCTAGCTTGACCAGGGCGTGGGCAAAGACTTTTGCGTAGGCTGGAGGCTTGGGTTTAGTGGAGGGGATGCTTTTACCCGTGGCTAAGTTAAAGGGATTTTGGGCGTGATATCCTACTTGGTCTTTTTCGGCGATCGCATATCCTTTGCCCTTCACCGTCACCACGTGAACTAACACCGGGCCTTGGATAGTATGACCTTGTTTGAAAGTAGCAATTAACTCTTCCAAATTGTGTCCGTCTACCGGGCCCATGTAGGTAAAGCCCAACTCTTCAATTACGGCTCCAACTTTAGACACGGCTAACCGTTTCATGCCTTCTTTGAGGCGTTCCATTTCTGGGGTAAAAGTTTCGCCCACAAAGGGAATTTGTTTGAATTGTTCCTCTAAGTTATCTTTGAGAAATTGCACCGGCTGCGATAGTCGCATCTTGTTCAAATAGCGGGTAATTGCGCCGACATTGGGCGAGATTGACATCTCGTTGTCGTTGAGCACTACCATCACATTAGTTTTCGGCATATGGCCCGCGTGGTTGATCGCTTCGAGTGCCATACCCCCCGTCAGGGCGCCGTCGCCGATGACTGCTACAGTTTTAAAGTTTTCGCCTTTGAGGTCGCGCGCCATCGCCATCCCTAGGGCTGCGGAGATGCTCGTGGAAGCGTGACCGGCGCCGAAATGGTCAAATTTGCTCTCGCAGCGCTTGAGGTAGCCTGCAACGCCGTCTTTTTGGCGCAGGGTGTGGAATTGGTTGTAGCGGCCGGTGATCAATTTGTGCGGATAAGCTTGGTGGCCGACATCCCAGGTAACTTTGTCGCGATCGAGGTCTAGTGTCTGGTACAGTGCTAAGGTCAGTTCGACTACACCCAATCCCGGGCCCAGGTGGCCGCCGCTGGCTGCTACTGTTTCTAAATGCTTTTCTCGAATTTGTCGGGCAATTTGTTCGAGTTGATGAATCGACAGGCCGTGTAATTGGTTTGGATGAGTCAGTTCGCTGAGATGCATATTTTAAAATCCTGCTCCTAAGAATTAGGACGAATCCTTAACAGATATAGGTTATGCCTGCGACGTTGGGTACGCGCAAACGTTAGAATAGTTTAACGGTTATTTGGGGAAAACTGTTAGGCGTAACAATTTTGTTATTTCTGAGCTGGTAATTGTACTAAATAATTTGTGATAATTCAATATAAATATTGCTTATATTGCTAGTCGCTGATGGCTAATTGTTAGGTTGTTGGGAATTATTAGGAATTTTAAACTGCTTTTAGTAGCTGAATATAACAAGTTATATTAAATTGAGGCTCGCTCCGAATTAATATTACCAACTGTCAAGACACGGCGCCGTGACGTTTCCCGAAAATTAATCAATTGTAGCCGATCAGTTTCCAAATGAATTTGAGGAAGGAACGATCGCACTTATCATCAAATACGATCGCCCCCACCGACAAATTACAGCATTCAATCTAATTGAGCCGCACTTCTGGCAATTTCTCAGCCCCAGTCAAATCAAAAACGATCGCGTGTTTAGTTGCGGGTACTAACCGCCGTAAAATCTGGACATAGCCGTCAGCATCGCCGCGGCGGTGGAAGCGCGCCACAACCAATCGCTGCATATTCGGCAATTGCCGCACGATACACCAGGGATGAGTGTGTGATTTGGGCTTTGATCTTGGTATCATAGGGTAATCCTTCCCCGCTCCAAGCGGGGTGTGGTAAAAAAAGCGATCGCCCTCAAGTTTTCGACGCTAGGTGGGCGATCGTTTTTAGTGTACATAGATATTGTCGGGTACATATGCACCGATGTCAAGCCAAATATGGGATACGTTAGGCTCCGGATTCGAGAACTAGCTGAGCAAAGGGGTTGGACTTTTAAGGAAGTTGCCGATCGATCCGGAGTCAACTACAACACGGTAAAAAGCTACGGGAGACGCGATGCTTTAAACACAGTCGATCTTTCTGCTGTCTACAAAATTGCCCGTGCTTTCGACGTGACGATGGAAGATTTGGTTGAGATTTTGGAAGATTGAGATGCAGACGTACGGTTGAAACCAGGTTTACACAAACTTTCGTCGGCTTTCGGGCCGACTGAATAAAATAACGTAAAACGTAATTTCAACCGCCCACTGTGCAACCCACGGAGGTGGTTTTGTTTGTATAAACCTGGTTTCAACCGCCCGGTCTGCTGCAACCCACGGAGGTGGGTTTGGTTTGTATAGACGCGGTTTCAACCGCCCACTCTTCAACCCACGTCGCTGAGTGAGTGTTTGTATAAACCTGGTTTCAACCGCCCGGTCTTTATCCTCGCGTTTGACTTTGCTCAATTTCTGCCAACAACAGCTCTTGACTTTTCGCCGGTTCCTTGCAAGTCAAACACTCGCAAACCAACCCGACAACTCCTTCCGGTAAATCAGTCTCAATCTGAAAAACCGCAGTCGGATAATACTGCCAAATCAAACCAGGAATTCGATCGCTCGTGGTACGAATCAGGGTAGAATGCTGATACCAATCGAGAGCCGAAAGCAGACTGGGACAAGCTTGGGGAGTATCACTGATAATACTGCTGAAAGCTTGCAAACCTTGTTCGGCGCGATCGAGATATTCCAAATTTTGAGCCAGCAGCGCTAAGCGAACCAAAGAGGCGATCGCAATTCCATTAGCCGCCGGAGTAGCATTATCCGTATAACTGCGTTCCCGCACCAACAAATCACCGCTAGCATCTGATGCAGTATTGTAATATCCCCCCAATTCCACACTCCACAAAAACTCATCAAATTCTGCTTGAACTTCCACGGCTTTCTGCAACCATTTGTCACTTGTCCCGACTTCTGCAACTACCGACAAACTCGCCTGATGCAAATCTAACAATGCTTTGACAAACAAAGCATAATCTTCCGACTGCGCCGCCACAGCCGTTTCAGCATCATAATTCAATCGGTGAAACCGCCCGTCAATCCACTGATTTTCTAAAATAAAATCAGCAGCTTTCACCGCCAATTCCAGATATTCCGAATTCCCAAAAACAGCAGCAGCCCTTGCCAAACCCGAAATCATCAAGCTATTCCAAGCTGCAATCATTTTAGTATCTGTTACCGCCGGAATTCTGCCGGGCCAACTGCCATTTTTCGCTTCTTGATTGTTGCGGGCTGGCGGAAAGCTTTTTACAGTGTTGGGATGGCCGCCGTAGCGGACTGCAAACAGTTTCGCCAAAGCCGTTTCTACCGTTTCGCTCAATTGACCGGAATGGCGGCGCTGCAATACATTTTTGCCTTCAAAATTGCCAGCGCGACTAACAGTAAATTGTGCTTGAATTTCTGCTAATTCCTCAGCAGTCAACAGTTGTTCGAGTTCGGTGTAAGTCCAAACATAAAATGCTCCTTCTTCCGGTTCAGACCCCCCCGTTGCCCCCCCTTGGTAAGGGGGCGTTGGGGGGGTAAAACTATCAGCATCCTGTGCAGCGTAGAAATAGCCTGTAGGCGCAATCATTTCGCGCTTCAACCATTCTACTGTCCGCGCCACCGCAGTTTCAAAAGCCGGTTCCCGTACTCCCGCACTCCACAAATTCGCCAAATATTCAACAATTTGGCCGTTGTCGTAGAGCATTTTTTCAAAGTGCGGCACAGTCCAAGTCGCGTCAACCGTGTAGCGGTGAAATCCCCCGGCTGCGTGGTCGTAAATGCCGCCCAATGCTAAGTCTAAGCCGCGCTGAGTGGAGACTTGTTTGCTGTCGTATTTTGCATCACAATCAAAGCGAGTTCCCCGCAGTGCTAGCTCAGCATAGGGCATCATCGGAAAACTGGGCCCGGGGTTGCTGCCGGCAATAATTCCGGTGTTGAGTTCTAAGCCTTTGTGGAAGACTTCGCGATTTAATTCTGCGGTTACTCCTGTCAGCAGCGCCGACTGTTGGAGGCTATCTAAAATCTCTCCTTTCAAGGCTTGCAGTTTGCGCTTTTCTGTGTCGTAAAAGCGGCGAATTGATTGCAAAACTTCTAAAAAACCTGGTCTTCCGTAGCGCGGATTTACGGGAAAATAAGTGCCGCCGTAGAAGGGTATTCGCTCGTCGGGAGTGAGAAAAATGTTGAGGGGCCAGCCGCCTTGGCCGGTCATCATTTGCAAAGCTTGCATATAAATGCTGTCGATGTCCGGGCGTTCTTCGCGATCGACTTTTATCGGTATAAACTGCGAATTCATGTATTCGGCGATCGCGCGATCGGAAAATGCTTCTCCTTCCATCACTGTACACCAGTGACAGCTAGAGTAGCCGATCGACAGAAAAATCGGCTTATTTTGGCAAGCGGCCGCTTCTAAAGCTTCGTCGCACCAGGGCCACCAGTCGATCGGGTTTTCGGCGTGTTTCCGCAGATAAAGGCTTTGGGATTGAGCAAGACGGTTGACCATAATCAAATATAATTTAACTCGTGCCGAGTCAGCTTTTTTGTTCTTTAAGCAGTTTAGCGCTATATGTTTTAGTTAAGTTGTCGCGACAATTATGTTTTAATATTATCACTGCTTATCTCAATATAAAATGAATTTATTCTCCCGGAGACTCTTCAATATACGGCTCGGACAATTTTTGTTAAGTGCCGCAGTTCCTCCTCTGGTTCTCAAACAGTGTCAATCCGAACCATCGCAGCAAGCCGAACCTTCAAAACAACCTGTATTAAAAACTAATACTAAAAAAGCTCCTGCCAAAAAAGTAATTCCCGAAGTAGAATTATTCGTGCCGACTTTTTTAGGCAACGACCAGCGCCGATTTTACGGTCGAGGCGTGCCAAAAGGATTGAAATTAATCGACAAATTTGAGCTAGGAAGCGGACGGACTTTTCTGGGGAGACAATCGCAAATTTGGAGTGGCGCGGGTTGGACTGGACAGCCAACAATTACCAGAGATCGAGATAAAACTTATTTAATTATAGGTTCTTTCGACCACTATCTGCACAAAATAGACATGGCGACAAATAAAGAAGTTTGGCGCTATAAATTTGATGATATAATTAAAGGCAGTTCAACAATTTATATTGACAAAACAGCCAAAGCCGAAAATAGAATTGTGATTTTGCAAGGCAGCCGCAGCGGCGGAGGTGGCAAAAATGTCGTACCGAGTTTTCGGGCGATCTCTTTTAGAACGGGCAACGAACTGTGGAAGTTAGACATCAGGAGAACGCCCAGCTACAGTCAGGATAATGACAGCAGCCCTTTATATCTGGGCGATGGCGTTTTGTTCAATGCGGGCGAAAATGCGATCGGCTATTTTATCAATAGTTCTGCCAGCAAAGCCCAAGTCAAAGCAGGAATCAAGCAACCGCAAATATTGTCAGAAGTCAAGCTTTATGAGCCGGGAGATATCAGCAAGCACGGCGGAAACTTAGTAGCTGAATCATCGCCATCCAGGCTAAAAAATCAACTATTTATCTCGGCTGGTTCGGGTCATATTTACGGCATTAGTATTAAAACCAAAAAGATAGTCTGGGATTTTTATACAGGTTCAGATATCGACGGCAGTGCTGTAATTTCCAAATCGGGTAAACTATTTTGTGCGATCGAGAAACAATACATTGCGGGTAACGGCGGAGTCCTCAAACTGAATCCCAACAAAGAACCCAATGCCAGCGTAGAATGGTTTTTACCCACCGGAAACCGCCGACTTTCAGGCTGGGAAGGAGGGATAATCGGCTCTGTAGCGCTGAATGACGAGTACAATCCTGGGGGATTTCCGCTGCTATTTGCCACAAATGCGATCGACGGCAATTTGTACATCGGTTCCCAAGATATGACGACAGGTAAAAAGAATGCTGTACCTTGGCGAAATCAGTCTTACGATACCCCGGTAATCGTGTTTAAAAAAGAAATTGGTTCTTCAATTTCGACTCCGATTTTCACCGATGGGAATAAACTGATCAGTGCCGGATACAACGGTATTTATTTATTCGAGTTGAAGTGGGAACGAGCGAAATCGGGAGATAAGAATGCTTTGAAAAATGCTAAAGGCGAGTTTTACCGTTTGAAAGTAAAAGAATCCGCGAGATTTAAACCGGGTTTATCATTTGAAGCGACACCTGTAGTTTGGGACGGCATTGTGAGGATTTGTGCCCGGGACGGCTGGATGTATACTTTAGGTTAAAATCAAGGTTTGATCGTTCGGACTTTAGTCCGCAGTTTCCAAGGTTTGTAGCGAGGACTTTAGTCCGCAGTTTCCAAGGTTTGTAGCGAGGACTTTAGTCCGCAGTTTCCGGGTGTTGAAATCCGCCACTGTCCCTACCTGCCGTTTAACTGCGCTTATCTCTATCATAGAAAGGATCTCAGGAATTATAGGAAACTTGTTATATGGCTACCAACGACAGTCAAATAAGTCAAATTTACGGTTCAGAAGATGCTCAGGGTATTTTACAGCTTGCGATCGCCCGCCGACAAGATGAAGGCGAACTTTCGCGAGTGCAGCTTTTCGAGATAGCAGCGGAATTGGGCATTTCCGAACAGGATATCGTGGCGGCGGAACAGCAATGGTTAGCCACTAGAGGGGAAGTTCAAGAAAAACTGGTTTTTAACACTTACCGTCGCGGCAAATTGCAAAAAAATGTCACAAAATATGGCATTATCAATAGTTTTTTAGTTTTGTTTAATTTAGCAGGATCGCACGAACTTTCTTGGTCGCTGTTTATTTTACTAACGTGGGGATTGGGATTGTCACTGAATGCTTGGAATGTTTATCAAACCGAAGGGGAAGATTACGAACAAGCGTTTGGGCGGTGGCGTTTGAAGAAACAGGTGGGACAGTCGATAGGTACTGCGACGGATAAGTTTATGAAGTGGTTGCAGTCATAAAAAGATTGGGCGGTTAAAACCGCTTTTATACAAGCAAAACCCGCGCAGGCGAGTTAAAGAGAAAGGCGGTGAAAATTACGTTATTCTCTTTGCGCCGCCTCCGCGGACATCGTTTGTATAAACCTCGTTTCAACCCCCGTCTTGTCTACTATTGCGATCGAGTGAAACGTAGGTTCGTGTTCTCAAATATTATCGCTTGGTACGTTTCTATTCGATTTTATATCTTTTTTGGGGATGATAGATGGTGAGAGTGCATCTGGTTTTTAAAGAGGGCTATAGCATCACCGCATATAACTTATTAGTTATCATCCCCTATTGACTACACTCATGGGGGAACCCCAACAAACATATTTGCCTTGCGCCAGATGCACCAGATCGCAACGCACCCTATAAATATTTTTGCTACAACGAAGAAAACGCATGAAAAATCAAGGAGATGACCAGCAGTGTGTCCATAACTACTCATGAAGGATTGAGCGGAAAATCGGTATCATATTCAATCTCTGTCGCACTTTTAACTAAATCTAAAAACGCAAACACGGCCGGAATTAACAGCGCATCCTTTAAAACAGCAACCCCAATTACCCTTTCAAAAGCCGCTGGTAAACTGCAAATTTTTATCTTCGCAGGTATCGGTTCCGCCGCCAAATGTGGCATAATTGCAGCACCCAAACCTTGCATTACCATACTGACAATAGTTGAATCTTCGCTGAGTTCGTAAGCAATATTTAAGGGAAACTCGGAAGTTGCTAAATATTTGCGAAGCGGTATAGAACAAGCTGTTTCCGGCGGTTGCAAAATCAGCGGATAATTTGCTAATACATCCCAGGTAACTTTAGCAGATGATAACTTGGCTGTTGGCGGTAGCAACACCACATATTTGTCCCGCAAAATTTCTCGGGTTTCAAATTCGTCGGAGATGGGAAGAGAAACAAAGCCGATGTCTGCTTTGCCCGATCGCAAAGCTTCTTCCACAGCCTGGGTATAATACACTTCGGTAATGGTGACGGCAATCTTGGCAAAGCGATCGCGAAATTGAGCGATAATGCCCGGTAGGATATGGGTTGCGACACTGCGAAAACTCACTATCCGCACCTGGCCTCCCTGCAAACCTTTTTCTAAATCAGCTTCTTTGACCATCATTTCTAACGATCGCACAATTTGACGCCCGTGAAGCAGTACCCTTTCCCCCACCGGCGTCAGTTGAGCGCCGTGTCGCCCCCGGTGGAACAGTTGTACTCCCAATTCTGTTTCTAGAGAGGCGATAGCGTGGCTGATTGCGGATTGTGACAGTTGCATTTGCAAAGCCGCTTCGCTAAAGTTTGCATAATCTGCTACTGCGATGAAAGCCTGAATCTGAGAGAGTTTCATCCGCCGCGTGTTGATTTCATTCATAGAAGGAAGAAGGAAGAGTTGACCTGTGACAGTTGACCTGTGACAGAGGGAAGAAGGAAAAAAAACTCGAAGCCAAGGGTTTCAGCAATTAATAACGTCCTACTTAACTGTCTGGTGCGGTTGGTATATTTATCTATCGATTTTATTCATACAACCTATGCAAGTAATGACTTGATTGTTGTTTTACCAAGAGTTAGCGTTGATTTGTCAAGTAACATATTTAGTTTGACAGGAATCGCATACCTCTAAAAAATACTGCGGTTTTGAGCAAATTGTTGCTGCTTTTTAGCTGGAATCTTTCATAATTCAATTTGTGTTTTGTTGAGAATTTGAAGGTATTTGTTATGTCTACTTACGAAAATTTGCGGTATCCCCAAAAAACGAATGTTGTGGCGATTGGGGAAGGAGCTAAAGATACCCAAGGACACAAAGGGCGATCGATCTTTTCAGCTATGAATCAAATTTGCCAAGGTTTGCTGGCACTCGCATCTGGCGACAACGATGTCAGAATTTGGCAGACGCACGATCGCCATGGTAACACTTGGTGGCACGGTTGCGATCGCGCGACGGGTCGCTATACCTCTGCGGCGACGGAGGATGAAATGCGCGCTTGGATCGATCGGCGTTATTGCCAATAGTTACGGCAAAAGTTGATTGAGATTGTTGGCTCTGTGGGGGCGGGTTTTAGAGATTGTTTGAGGTTTGCAAAGATTTTTGGTTATCCCGCACCTACGATACTTTGGGAAAACTTTGTAGATTTTTGATGGCTAATTGCCGAGGAGATGCTATGCTTCAAAGATATTCCGAATGTGCAGCGTCCGTTAGCGGAACCCTGAAAGAGGATCGCATAATCCTGATGAAAAACGAGGTGTATAGGTTGCCTCAAACTCATCGACAAGTTCAAGTATTGTCAGGCATTGCTTGGATTACACTTGACAAACAAGACATCATCTTGCACAGCCCAGAAAAATCATCGCTTCCATCAAGCAAAAATTTTGCTGTCATCTCCGCTCTCAACAATATGCCACTGATTCTGGCAGTATGGTAAGACAACAGCCAAGTGATGGGATGGGAGATTTGAGATTGGGTACAGTCGCAAGATTGCAAAAATAGCTAGGCCAGGCCAGACGGCTACCCCAGAAAAATAATTTTCTGTTGTGGGGTGTATGGTCTCCCCCACAATTTGATTTAAAGGAGTGAGACAATCTTGTCTGTTGTCTGTGGGTGCCGATTCCGGGCGTACAGTAGGATTCTTTGTTGAAACCGGTATCCGAAACTATGGAGTGAGAAAAAATCCGCAGGAACACCCTAAAAAGCTTTATCTTAATAGTTATAACTTGGCTATTGGAGGACTCGATCGGTGTACTGCCGCTCTTACCACTTCAGCTATCTGGCAGCTATAAGTATTATCTTATCGCCCGCACTCAGCTTGCTGGGAATCTCAGACGCTCGGGCATTTGCCCCTATTATAAATCCCAGACCAACCAGAGCGAGCGATCGCGCTCAGGCAACAGACCCCAAAACCCAAGCAGAAAAACTCTTGGAAACAGGAGTCAAACAGCACCGCGAGGGTTTGTTTCGAGAAGCAATCCAGACTTTCGAGCAAGTTTTGGCAATTCGCAAGCAACAAGGCGACAAACCAGGAATCGGAGACACCCTAAACAATATTGGGGAAGTTTACACCGAAATGGGTTTGCGCCCCAAAGCTTTGGAAGTTTTGCGGCAAGCTTTAGTCATTCACCGCGAAATCGGCGAAGGGCCCCGCATCGCCCGCACTCTCAATCTCATCGGTTTCATCAACCGGATTGACGACAATTTTGCCGAAGCGATGAAACTACACCAAGAAGCTTTGGATCTCGCCAAAACGGCCAATGACCAAATTGAAATAGCAGAATCTTTTCACAACATCGCGGCAGTCTACGCCGAACAGGTAAATTATGCTAAGGCGATCGAATTTTACCAACAAGCGCGGACGATTCGGACGAAAGAGGGCGATCGGCGCGATTTAGGGCGTACTCTCAATAATATGGGCGGCGTCTATTACAACATCGGCGACTTTAATAGAGCGATGGAATTTTACCATCAAGCTTTAGCAATTCGCCGGGAAATAGGAGACAGGGCCGGCGTCGCCCGCCTCCTGAACAACATGGCACTTACCTGTCGCAAACAAGGCAAAGAGACTCAAGCGCTAATCTATTTTCAGCAAGCAATACCGATGTTTGAAGCCATCGGCGACCAAACAAGTATCGGACGGTTGCTCAACAATATGGGCGCAATTTATGAAAGTCTGCGTCAATATCCCAAAGCTCTCGAATCCTATGAGCGAGCTTTAAGAATAGCTCGCGATGGTGGTGATAAAACTGGAGAAACTACGGCGATGGAGGGGATTAAACGATTGTCTTCCGGTCAGCTTCTGCCGCAATAATGGCTTTCAACAGTTGACAGTTGACAGTTGACAGTTGACAGTTTAAGAGCTACCTCTACC
>NZ_JAUBOJ010000185.1:0-4653 GCF_036700185.1 Microcoleus sp. BM001215392
ATATAAGTTATTAGTTATAATCTCATATTGACGGAGGTCATGCTTCGCCCCTACAAACATATTTGCCTTGCGCCAGATGCACCCGCAACAAATCCCTGCAACAGGATTTATTGTAAAACAGAGCAAAAGTAAAAATCAACTACCCGGTGGGGGTGACAACTTCTTTACTTAGCTGCCTTAAATTTATTTAAACAATAGTTATTCAAGCATCAGCCTTGATAACTTCCAGGGCGCTGCTTGCCAATGTTGGGCGCTTCTGTGACCTCAAACTCAAATACAAAACTAGCCCAAAAGGGCAAACCAATTTTTATGATTGCGCTATGAGATAAAACCTGAAAGCCTGGGTGATATAAACAGGTTTCTGAGTTTTATCAACACCATTCTCAACAACTAAAAGCCATTGAGGTGCGGGCTAAGATTACCGCCCCACAACAATACTTGTTTCTTGTGGAACAGGCATCCTGCCTGTTGCCGACATTTGTGCAAAATGGGGTGCATCTCACTTTTGAAGCCTGAAGAAGCATGACCGCATATAAGTTATTAGTTATCATCCCATGTTGAATGCGGTCATGCTTCGCCCCTACGGATATATTTGCCTTGCACCAGATGCACCCGCAAAATGTCCGAATTACTGTACTCATTTGCCAATAGCCATTAACAGGAACAGTCCGAATTTACGGATTGCAAAGTTTTCTATGAATATCTTGACAACACGCTCCTACAAAGGCGAAAGTGACTGGTGCGCGATCGCCAATTTAATCGATGCTTGCGAAGCAGTCGATCGACTCGGCGAAGAAGTATCCGCCAGCGAACTCAAGCTTGTCCTCGACGCCCCCAAACTCGACAAAGCCCGCGACGTACAGTTGTGGGAAGACGGAAACTACAGACTAATTGGTTTAGCACTCCTAGATATGCCCGATTCCGAGGATGAAATAGAGGGCTGTCTGTGGTTTTACGTGCATCCAAACGCGCGCGACCAAGATTTGGAAAAAGATATGATTAAATGGGGCGAAAAGCGGCTGGGCGAAGTCTCGAAACAACGGAATTTACCCGCGAAATTGCGCACCTACAGTCGGGAAGATGAAAGCGACGAGATGCGGCTGTTACAGAAAGAGGGCTTTGAAGTCGATCGCTATTTTCTCACAATGGCGCGATCGCTCGCCGAACCAATTCCCGCACCCGAATTTCCCGCTAATTTTGCGCTGACGCACGTATCCGGGGAAAAAGACATCCAACCCTGGGTAGAAATGTTCAACCAGTCATTTATCGATCACTGGAACCACCACGATTTAACTGCCGAAACCGTGCGATACTGGATGCAAGACGAGAATTATCAGCCGGAATTAGACTTGATTGCTGTTTCGGGCGATCGTAAATTTGCAGCTTTCTGCGACTGTCAAATCAAACCCCAAAAAAACCCCCGCAGCGACGCAAAAGACGGTTGGATTGAATTATTAGGTACGCGGCGCGACTTTCGCAAAATGGGATTAGGAAAAGCGATGCTGCTAGCTGGTTTGCACACCTTAAAAGCGGCGGGTGCAAATACAGCTAAACTCAGCGTCGATGCCGACAGTTTGACAGGCGCGACAAAGCTTTACCAATCAGTCGGTTTCCGCCCGATGGAAACTTGGCTGTCGTGGGCTAAAGCCGTGTAAATTCTTATTATTGCGGAGTTGGTGTAGTGGTTTTAGGGAAAGTACGATCGCCCTTATTTCACAGCACTTACGCACTCCGACAAAGAAACCGGGTTTTTGACCAAATTTGTCGGCTTCAACGAATTATTTTCCTAAAAAACCCGGTTTCTGGGTTCCCATGCGATCGCCCTTTTTTACTTAAGGGCGATCGCGCTTTTGTTTCTGAGGATTGATATGCAGAGATAGAGGACACGGCAGTGCCGTTTACCTACAGCAGATCGAGCGCTTCAATCTTATAAGAATGAGCTACTATTAAGAGCCGTTGGCTTCACATTATAAACTACTCCCAAGTAGTCATTCCCAACTTTGATAGCCGTTGATGGTACAGCAGTTGCACCATCGAAGATGACATTAACTGACTCAAAAGTTAGTTGACTGAAAGTGACCTCAATTAACTTGATTTTATCATCCGCAGTGAAGTCAGCAATCAGATCGGCTTGAGATAGTTCCGTAGCCGTATCTTGCAATACAAAGATATCATTCCCTGCGCCACCTGTGAGGATATCCAAACCGGAATCGCCATTCAGGAGATCGTTACCCGCACCGCCTGATAAGATATCATCTTGCTTACCGCCGCGCAAAGTATCATCGCCTTCTCCACCTAGCAGGATATCGTTATCATTATTCCCGCTAAGAAAATCGTTGCCAATACCGCCCACAAGGGAATCTGAACCTTTGCCACCAATTAGTTCATCGTTACCTCCTTCACCTACTAAAGTATCTTCTCCTTGATTCCCAAAATAGGTGTTTGGGAAGTCTAATCCCCTCAAGGAATCGTTGCCACCAAGGGCAAATACGCTTAAACCTAATGCTGCTGCTGGGAAGCTGGTATCGTTGCCATCTGTTAGCAGGTAAACATCTCCGAATCGGGTGTTTTCTGGTAAGTTCGATCGCGCGTTGCTTGATACCGATGGTTGTGGCGTTGCTATTGTTATGGAAGTTGGAGTTATAGGGGTTTTAGCAGTCAAAATTTGTTGATCTAACGCCGCACCCGTGTTTTCTGCAACTAGAGAATCGAGGGGTTTTTGACCGGCACCAAATGCTTTAAAGTCTTGAGTTGTTTCACCTAAAGCAATTTTTTGGATTGCTGCTACTTGTTTTTGCAGTTGTGTAAGATCGGTATTAGTTGCGATCGCCCCTACAATCCGTTGATTGGATGCTGCGATTACCGGGGCTAGTGCTGGTGCCGCCACTGATATCTCTTGGGCGTTAAAATTAGGATCGATCGCCTTTACCCGATCGCCCACTTTTCCAATTAAATCCGCCACTTGTTCGGGTTTGGTGAAATCTAAGGTTCCTGTTTGGATGCGATCGGCGATCGTGCTAACTATTTGCTTGACAGCATCACCCATACTCAGATTGCTGGCACCTTCAATTAATCCCGCTGTTTGAGTGATCGAGTTTTGGGCTACCAGCATCGCAGTTAATACCGCTTTACCACCCGGTTGTTGCTCTAGGGTGGCCGCGATCGGATCGACATTATTCAGCGGTATATCGCTGGGAATACCGAAAGCGCTGGTGACTTTGGCATTGGCTTCATTAACGCTCAAACCGCGATCGGCTAATTCAGATACCATGCTAGTCAGTAAAGTAATTACTTCTGCATCGGGTGTCGCTTTGAGCGGAGTTTCTAGGGGTAAACCCGTACCGATGTCGGTGCCGCCAAAAGCGACTAAATTTCCTTCACTGGGATCGAGTTTGCCATTCTTATTGGTGTCAAAAGTGCTGAAAGGAATATCAAAAGCATAAGCGCCTTGACTGTCAGTTGTGCCTTTGGGTTCGTTCGGATCGGCGATGCCATTTTTGTTAGCATCAAAGAAGACATTCGCACCGGCTATATAGTCGTCAATTACAAAACCACCAAAAGTAGAACTCTTGAAGCGGATTATTTCGCTAACATTGGCACCAGACGAATCCGTTCCTGTTATCTTCATCCAGTAGTCGAATTTCTGCGGGCGAGTCGCGCCGATCTCAATTTTGCGAGTTGCGGGATTGAAAGTTAACCATGAAGGGAGAGGAATCTCAGGAAAACTTGACCCATTTACAGGCTGACGATAGGAACCGCGATTTAGATCGGTTTTCCATGTAAACGCCGACGAATTCAACGCCTTGAAATCTGCCAGGGCGATCGAATAATTAATGCTGTCGCCAGGATCGGGGTCAGTATCGGTGTTTGCAGCCAAGGTAAACACATTGCCAGTTTGAGAAAAACCTAGTGCTCCACTTTGCGAAAAGGCAGAAAGATTTACAACTGGGGGGTTGTTCTTATTCGTTGGCGTTACTCGTGTTGGCGTGGGAGTTACTGGCGTTGGCGTGGGAGTTACTGGTGTTGGCGTGGGAGTTACTGGCGTTGGTGTTGGCGTTACTGGCGTTGGTGTTGGCGTTACTGGTGTTGGCGTGGGCGTGGGAGTTACTGGCGTTGTCGTGTTGAGCAGGATGGAGGCGGTGCTGCTGTTCCCGTTCGCCACAGCTAAGTCAGGTTTCCCGTCGCCGTTGATGTCGCCGATGGTGACAGACCAGGGGTCACGGCCAGTAGCGAAGGTAACTTGGGGGGCGAAAGTGGGGCTGGTGGCTCCCGTGGCGGTAGTGTTGAGCAGGATGGAGGCAGTGTTGCTGTCGGCGTTTCCCACAGCTAAGTCAGGGTTTCCCACAGCTAAGTCAGGTTTCCCGTCGCCGTTGAAGTCGCCGATGCTGGTGGAAGCCGGGCGATTGCCAGCAGGGAAGTCAACTTTGGTGGCAAAGGTGGGGGTGGTGGCGTTGGTGGGGGTGGTGTTAAGCAGGATGGAGACGGTTTTGCTGTTGAAGTTCGCCACAGCTAAGTCAGGTTTGCCGTCGCCGTTGATGTCGCCGATGCTGATGGAGTTGGGGTTAGTGCCAGTTGTGAAGTCAACTTTGGTGGCAAAGGTGGGGGTGGTGGCGTTGGTGGCGGTAGTATTGAGCAGGATCGAGGCGGTGTTGC
>NZ_JAUBOJ010000185.1:4753-11454 GCF_036700185.1 Microcoleus sp. BM001215392
GGGGGTGGTGGCGTTGGTGGCGGTAGTATTGAGCAGGATCGAGGCGGTGTTGCTGCCCCAGTTCGCTGTTGCTAAGTCAGGTTTGCCGTCGCCGTTGATGTCGCCGATGCTGACGGATTCGGGGCCAGTGTTAGTTGGGAATTCAACTTGGGGGGAGAAGCTGAGCACGCCACTGTAGGTTTTGAGGGTGGTTTCTGTCAGAGCAAGTTTCGCCCTTTGGTTCGATGGGGGTATGAGTTGGGGGATGTCCCAGGTGCCGCCTAGTTTGCTATTACCTGTAGGTTGGGAGTTGGCGGCTATTTTGGCGCCTGTGAGTTGGTGGAGTTGACTGAGAAATTGGTTGCGATCGGGTTCTTTGTGTTTGTCTCGAAGTCCGCCGGGGGTTAAAACCCCCGTCTCACAGCACAAGTCGGTTGAAACCGACTGCAAAACCTCCGATCCGATCGCCTCTTCAGTCGGCGACCGACGACTTTCGCTACTCGCTGTGGGTTTCAACCCCTGGCGGATCTGGCGGCTCGAACGGCTCTGACGGCTCTGGCGGCTCTGGTGGGTTTGACGGATCGAACCGATTGCCACATTTAACTCTTGCGGATCTGTCGCAGCTACATTACACCCGTAAATGATAATTTCTGCATCGGCTGTGAAGCTGTTTCGCCAGTGTTGTATCTGCTGACTGTAGTGGGGGAGAGTTTGACAGTTTAACTGCGTGTTGCCGAGTTGGATGCAGCCGGGAGCACCGTGCGAAATGATGTGCAGGGCTGCAATGCCTTGATGCCGATCGAGGATTGTGGTGATTTGCTCGATCGCATCGACCTTACTTTCGAGGATGTAGGTGGCTGTATCTGGTTTGATGCCTTGGATTATTCGATCGCACTCGGGTATTGTGGGGTCAAGGATGACGATTTCCCTTGGTTGGTTGCATTAGATGCAACCAACCAAGGGAAAATTTTTTTTTGAGTTGGGGTTAAGTTGAGTTATGGTGTTCATCTGTTTGGGCTTCCGGTAGAATGACTTGTTTGTAATAAGCAAAAAGCGATTGAATTGGGATCGACGGTACTTCTATCTAGTAGTGGATGGCACCCTAGGCTTTTAAATACTAGGAGCTTAGCAGGGTGCGATCGCACTGTCAGCGTTTTTGTTTCTCATTTACTAAATCTTTATATTGTTACGAGTATTTTATGCAAATTATGAGATCAGATTAAATCCGGTATCGGAATTCATCTTAAGCTGTCAGTCCGCCAAGTCCTCTCGCCCACCCGCGAGTCCTAAGCGGGGTTCAAACCCCCCCTCTTATAGCTAAAGTCCTCGCTTTGCGAGGACTAATGAGTTAAAAAATTCTTCTTCTTAGTCCTCTTTGAGAGGACTTTCGCTTTGAGGCAGGGGTTTGAACCCCTGCCGGACTGTCGGACTGAGGGAAAGAGCGTTGAATAATGACGTGTGATTGAGGAGGTGCAAATCAAAATTGAAGCATTGTTACTGTGAGGTTGGGTGGGCAGATTTATGAGATTGTGGGTTTTAGGCAATTATTGTCGGTGAGGGGAACCCCTACGGGAATTGCGATCGCCCTACGTTTTTGATTTATAATACAAAGATTTTCTAGATTCTATGAATAACGACACAAATGTCAATACAGTTCACGAACACGAGATTTTTGGCGATCGCGATTTGCCATCTTGGTTAACCGAACAACAAATCAGCCTCGCTTTCACTACCTATCAAACCAGCAGGTTAATGTTAATTGGTGCTGCACCCGAAACCAACAGAATCTCGGCTTTTTGGCGAATCTTCGATCGCGCTATGGGCCTCTACTGCACGCCGGAACGCCTCTACCTAAGCTCAAAATATCAACTCTGGCAATTAGATAACGTGTTAGCTGCGGGTGGACAACATCAAGGTTACGATCGCCTGTACGTGCCTCGCATCGCCTACACTACAGGAGATATCGACATTCACGATATTGCGGTAGATAAAAATAATCAAATCATTTTTATTAGTACGTTGTTTAATTGTATCGCTACTTTGAGCGATCGCCACAGTTGCAAACCTCTCTGGAAACCAGGCTTTATCTCACAATACATCAATGAAGACCGCTGTCACCTCAACGGTTTGGCGATGGTGGATGGGGAGGCGAAATATGTCACGGCGTCGAGTCAGTCGGATGTGGTGGATGGCTGGCGCGATCGGCGAAAAAATGGCGGTATAGTTATTGATGTTGCATCTAATGATATCATCGTCACGGGATTATCGATGCCGCATTCACCTCGCTGGTATCGAGATAAATTGTGGTTGCTGAATTCGGGGAGAGGGGAATTTGGTTATGTGGATTTAGATACAGGGAAATTTCAGGCTGTTACCTTTTGTCCGGGATATGTCCGAGGTTTAGCATTTTGGCAAAATTGGGCGATTGTTGGATTGTCGAAACCGAGGGGTGGTGACAATACTTTTAGCGGTTTAGAATTGGATGAGTTGTTGCTGGCCAAGGATGCTGAGGCTCGGTGCGGTATGATGGTTATTGATTTGACTACTGGGGCGATCGTTCATTGGTTGCGGTTTGAAGGTATTGTCACGGAACTGTATGATGTGCAGGTGATTCCTCAAGTGCAAAAGCCGATGGCTTTGGGTTTTCAAACGGATGAAATTGCTCAGTTAATTACTTTGGAACTGTAACCGCAGATGGCGGCGGATGGACGCACGGGTAGCTAGAAACCGGGTTTTTGCGAGAATACTTCGCTACTGTCGGTAAAAATCGTAAAAACCCGGTTTCTTGGATTGTGCGCCATGGCCAGAGTCAAGATAGAGTTTGTTTTGTCACCTCGTTTTTGCGAGAATACTTCGTTACTGTCGGTAAAAATTGTAAAAACCCGGTTTCTTGGATTGTACGGGAGGGCCAGAAATGTTAAGATAGAGTTTGTTTTGTCACCTCTACATAAATATGTTCTAACCGCACCGGATAGCGAGCTATTGAATCAATAGAAATCCCATCAAAACGCAAAATAATATCCTTTAATTCCAAACGTTCCGGCAGCCAAAAAGCCAAATCGCTACCGTAGCGGCGCGGAATAAAACTGTATTCTGCTGCGCGGGCGATCGTCTTTTCTTCTTCCGCAGTTTTAACAACAATAATTTCCTGAGCCGGAATCAATTTTTGCAACTCCTCCAAACTGCCCTCAGCCACAATACTACCATTCTTTAAAATTCCAATTCTCTGACACAAACGCTCAGCTTCATCCAACAAATGAGTTGTCAGCAAAATCGTAATTCCTTCCGATTGCAAACGCTGAATCAACTCCCAAACTTCATAACGAGCCTCAATATCTAAACCCGTCGTCGGTTCATCTAAAATTACTAATTTAGGCTGGTGAACCAAAGCCACCGCAATATTCAAACGGCGCTGCATTCCTCCACTCAAAGTTTCCACCGGACTGTTAGCTCTATCTATCAAATTTACTGCTTTTAAGCATTGTTCTACTTGATAGCGGCGCTGTTGGCGATCCAAACCATAAATTTGAGCAAAAAAATTGAGGTTTTCTGCACAGCTAAGGCTTTTGTAAAGCAAATTTTCTTGAGGCGCTACACCGATTAACAGTTTAGTCGATTCCGAAACAGGTTCGCCATTGATCGAAACCTTACCGCTGTCAGCATTGAGCAAATTGCATAAAATATTGATAGTTGTAGTTTTGCCAGCCCCGTTTTGCCCCAGCAAACCGTAAATTTCGCCAGCTTGAATGTGCAGTGTTAAATCCTTAAGCACTGAACGTTCGCCGTAAGACTTATTTAGCTTTTCTATTTTCAGCACAGCTTAAACTCTCCCTAAGTTTAATTTTATTATTTATAGCCTTCTTGGTGCTAAGTTTAATTGTAATATCGCACGTGGGTGAGCAGAAACCGGGTTTTTACGACAATCTTTCGCTTTCGCCCACAGATTCGGTAAAAAACCCGGTTTTTTGGGTCTTAGTTAAAGTCTTCTTTCTACTCTTAACATCCGCCGATATGACAGCCATCCGCCTGCAACCATCGAAATAGCAAATATGAATAAAAACCAGAAGTGCGATTCAATATCCGCAAAATCTTTGCCGTTAGCCCACACGCCCATCAGCGCTTCGTTCATGTGATAAATTGGATTGTACTGGGCGAGATCCAGCAGGATTTTGGGGAACAGCGCAGTTGGCAAAAATGCGCCTCCTAAAATCAACAAAGGAACGCCGAAAGCGGCTACTAGCGAGTTGACATCTTCCGTGCGCCTCGCAAACTGGGTGCCGAGTATGAAGCCGACTCCTACGTAGGATACAATACTGAGGAGAATAATCGCACATCCCAACAGAATAGATCCTTGAAACTGTGCTCCCAAACACGCTGCGATCGCGTATACTAAAAGTACCTGACCGATGCCGATGCAACTGTGAGCTAGAAAAATTCCTAAAAAATAGGAAGTGCCGCTCAAGGGGGAAATAAATAAGCGTTTGAGAGTATGCTGTTCTCGCTCCGAGACTACCGTTGCTACACTGCCGCCGAGACAGCTAAAAAATAAAGCCGCTCCTACTAAACTTGCAGGTGCAGCACTTTCAAAAGCTTTTGCTGTGGTGAGATTAGCGCGTTCTTTTAAAATTAAACCGTTAATTAGCAAGATAGAAATTGGAAAAATACTCCACAAGACTAAGCTGCGCCGCCGCCTTCCCAATTCAATTAAAATTCGCTGCGCTACTGCGAGGGTTTCGTACCAGTATTTCATAGGAATTGTGTTAGCATTGTAAGAATTTAAAATTGATATCAAGTCCGAAAAGAATCCACACAATTCAATTGGTTCGTAGTGAGGACTTTAGTCCGCAAATTGGTTCGTAGTGAGGACTTTAGTCCGCATCCATGAGAGGACTAAAGTCCACACAATTCAATTGGTTCGTAGTGAGGACTTTAGTCCGCATCCATGAGAGGACTAAAGTCCACACTACAAACCTTCTTGATGTCATTAAATTTACCGGACATTATATGATTATTGATAATAAGGAATGAAAATTAAATAACTTACAATTTTTATTGTAATTGTGGGATGGGCGGGAGAGCCCGTCCAGAAAGAACGGGCTCTCCCGCCCATCCCACAAATATTTGTAAATTATTTAATTCGCGATCCTAACGACACGGCATATTATACCATAGAAATACTAAGAATGTTAAATTTCAATAAAAAACCCGCCCGCGCGGGTTTTGTGATTTTAGCAACATAGAGTTTTAATTTTTGGTTGTCTGTCGCTGCGCTTATTTAATAGTAAAGTTCGTACCTCTGTAGCATCCTTGAAAAGACGTTAAACTTGTGCGGTTTGTCTGTTCGAGTTTAGTCACGAGGGAGGGAGTATTACTTTCAGGATTTGTACCCCACTTGTAAATAAAGTCGCCGATGTAGTTTCCGGTTCCTTCGTAGCTGTGCTCTTCTATGGGAATTCCCGAAACTCCTGAAACTGTTTGGTTGTTGTATCCGTTAACAATAATTTTCTCGATAACTGCTCCGGGTTCTAAAGTCACGTTCCAGTTGACGGGTTCGTAGGCCGAAAGTGCGAGTATTATTGGCTTGTTGCGGCGTTCTACTTTGACTTGTATCGCACTTTTCGACAAATTTCTCTTCCCATGTTCCGCATTAGCTTCGTAAACACCGATCAAATGAAGTTCTTTATCTCCGGTTGACGAACCAACATAGGCTGAAAAATCGTCGGAACCGCCAATCCCGCAGTTAGCACCAGAACTAACTGGGGAAGTAAAAGTTGTTTTTTCACCGGCGAGTTTCTGCTGCACCGTCGGGACTACCCACAATCCGGTTCCGACTCCTAAAGCACCTATTAAAGCAGCGGCAATTCCGAAAGGAAAGACGTTTGTGAGGTGGCGAAAGGCTGTTGTTGCAGTTACTTGAGATAAGGTTTGCTGCCAAGTTTCAGCAGTTTGTCCGGCTTTGCCGCCATCGAGACAGGCTAGCAAAGCTAAACTTTCCGGCTGTTCCAACAGACTTTGAACTGCTTTGGCTTCGCCGGCGTAGAGATTGCGAGTTTGGGTGTCTAACAGCAGCCAGTAGCGATCGCCCTCGGCGAAGTTGTACTCTTGGAGGGCAGGCTGAACTAAATCGTGCTGCAAAAACACCAGCCAAGCCATATTATTGCCAGTCCCGACTGTTTTGCCGTCACTGGAAATAATTTGGTCGATGTCGGGTTCCCACCGCCAAGCTACCCAGCGACTGTCTCCTCGATAGCCGAGAGATTTTTCTAGTTGCGGATGAGCGGTTATTTCTAAGCGTTGAACTAAGTTTGACACGATAGGTCTCCTCAACTACGCGCGATCGAAGCTATCCCCAAGGGTAGGCAATCGCTACTTCCAGTCTCAGCTTAACTCATCCGGCGGCAGTTCAAAAACTGCCCGTACCGTTGCCAGTGGTACTGTTAGGAGACGAATTATTCTGATTGGTATTTGGCGCAGTTCCCGGATTGAAATTATTCTGATTGGTATTCGGCGAACTTCCCGGATTGGAATTGTTGGGAGTGATGTAAGGCGAACTTCCCGGATTCAGATTATTGTTATTCTGATTGGTATTCGGCGCAGTTCCCGGATTCAGATTATTGTTATTCTGATTGGTATTCGGCGCAGTTCCTGGATTCAGATTATTGTTGTTGGGATTATTCTGATTGGTATTCGGCGCAGTTCCGGGATTGAGATTATTGTTGTTG
>NZ_JAUBOJ010000185.1:11554-13776 GCF_036700185.1 Microcoleus sp. BM001215392
GGATTTGCGGGATTTGCGGGATTTGCGGGATTTGCGGGATTTGCGGGATTTGCGGGATTTGCGGTACCAGCAGGAGTAGTTATCGGGGCGCCGGCAGCATCTCTGGTGACGGTGTTGGGGTTCGGGGGGGCTGCTGGATTAGCTGTATTGGGGTTATTTCCAGGAGCATTGGCTGGATTTCCGGCTGCGGGAGCCGTTTTTTGGGGAGCAGCGTTAGTACCGCACAAGCTGACTAAATCAAAAGTTGTACCGCTTGGGGTTTCGATGAAGCAAACCGGCACGACGACTCGCGGGTTTGAGGCCCTGGGAAACTGGGCTGTTCCGGGCATGGGACGGCTAAAGGCAGCTTGGGCCATCAGGGGAGTCAAGGCAGCCGATAGAGTGGCTGCAAGGCGCAATAATCTCATCAGCACTTCCTGAAATGTTGTATTTTATTTGCTCCAGTATTGCTTATAAATTGCTAAGTGTCCTCATTCTGAAAGCCGATCGATCTTTTTGACAAATCCCTCTTAATCGGCAGCCAGTGGCTGCAACATCTCGCGCACGCAGAAAGTACACTTAGAAAAAGCTGAGAGTGCCACAGTCGAATCCTCTGACAGAATCATTTGACTCCTGTACCCGTCGTCTGAGGGTTCTCGAAATACATGAAGCTGGCGTTCGTTGATATCTAGCACCCAAAAATCATCAATCCGCGATCGAGCATAGATGTGTCCTTGAGTCTCGCAGTCATTTTGAAGCGTACCATCGGCTATGAAGATCAGCAGATATATTTCCGAGGCGATGGGATGGCGGTCAGCATAGCGTAGTACGTCTGGCATCACAACTGCGATCGACGGTTTTGGTTGGGCGTCGCCTAACTGAATTGGAAGCTGCACCCGCAGCAAAACGTCATCTCCTAACAGCTTTTCCAGCAATTTTTGAATAAGTACGATCGCTGTAGCATAACCGGTTCCCTGTGTTTTCATTTTTTTGTGTATCAGTCCTGCAAATAATTTTACTTGTTGATATGACTGTTGACTGTTGACTGTTGACTGTTAACTGTTGACTGATGACAACCCACAACTAACAACTGCCAACTGCCAACTGCCAACCAACTATTTAGTACCGAATTCGCGGGTCAATGTAAGCATTTAAAACATCAATTACAATGCTAGCAATTACCACAATTCCAGCAAAAAATACCACAATACCTTGAACAGTTGGATAATCCCGCAAACTAATTGCTTCGTAAAGGCGATTTGCCAGCCCCGGCCAAGAAAAAGTAACCTCAGTTAAAATAGCACCGCCCAACAGTGCAGCAAAAGTCAGTCCCAAGACAGTAATTACCGGAATCATGGCATTTTTGAGAGCGTGAGCCCATAAAATCTGCAATTCAGGAATTCCGCGAGCTCGGGCTGCTTCGACATAATCTGCTTGCAAAGTTTGCTTGAGATTCACCCTGACAATTCGCTCAAAAATGCCACTCAAAAGAATGCCCAGCGTCAAACTCGGGAGTGCCAAATAATGCAAACTTGTGAGAAACTGACCGGGGTTAGCACTCAAGAGACTGTCTACAGTGTACAGTCCCGTGTAGCCTTGGGGGGCTCCTAATGTCACCGGAAAGCGAGTTCCCAACGGAAACCAGCCCAACTGTACCGCGAAAATCAACTGCAAAACCATGCCGGCCCAAAAAGCCGGTAGCGAGTAAGTAATAATCCCAAATAAACGGCCTGCTGCATCGAAAATAGTGTTGGGGCGGGATGCTGCGAGGGAACCGATACTGATGCCGACAATTAAAGCTATGGCCATGCTACAAACTGCTAATTCGACTGTAGCGGGGAAATAGTCTCCGATAATTTGCCACACGGTTTGTCCGCGAGTGGTGATGGAGGTTCCCAAGTCGAAGCCCAGCAAGTCTTTCATGTATTTGAGATATTGCTGCCACAGGGGCGCGTCGAGACCGAGTTGGGTTCGCATTGCTGCTTTGGCGGCTGCGGGAGCTCGGGAGCCGAGAATGGCATCTATGGGGTCGCCCGGAGTGGCCCGCAGTAACAAAAATACTGCTGTGGTGATTGTCCACAACATTAGCGGTGCGAGCAGCAAGCGGACAAAAATATAAGATTGCAGGGCTTTGGAACGAGACATAGGATTTGCAGTTGACAGTTGACAGTTGACAGTTGACAGTTGACAGTTGGCAGTTGGCAGTTGACAGTTGGCAGTTGGCAGTTGACAGTTGGCAGTTG
>NZ_JAUBOJ010000186.1:0-13767 GCF_036700185.1 Microcoleus sp. BM001215392
CCCTTAAAAAGGGGGACTTTGAGAAGAATCTTGTCCCCCCCTTATTAAGGGGGGCTAGGGGAGATCGGATTCTATGCAGCCTCATAAAAAATTGGTATAACACAGAATGGATTGTAACGATCATCCCGATAAGGGAGAGGCGAATAAGGAAGGCAGTTTTCAGTCGTCAGCCGCCATGTTTGTTTGGGGGGGGGCAGAAGAAAAGTTGGTGGTGCAAAGATGATGTACTTGATGAAAGTATTCGCTTAAAAGCCCAACTGGTAAATTTCCGGAAAGGTCACAACTGCAATTCCTTTCTCCTTCCTTCCTTCCGTAACTCAACCCTCGACTCGCCGTCGCTCCTTCCTCGTAAAGCAGCCGGGAGACCCGGTTCGCAAACGTTCCACTGTCACCCGCGCTCCCATTAACCCTTGGTGCGCGAACCAATACCAAGCGCGATCACTTCTCTTTTTTGTGGGAGGCGATCGTAGTTAGTAGAGTTTGAGGTAAATAGGCGAGCACCCTTTGAATTGCACTCCGGCGATCCCCCCTTGCTTGTATCTCCTGAAGATACGAAAAGCTTCTCGTTCTTAACACTGGTTTCAGAGTGTGCGTCAAGTTAAGAAAAAAACCGTAACCTCCAAAAAATCAGAAATTGACAAGCGGAATCGTCTTATAAGCAGAAGACAGGAAAAAGACAAACTTAATCTTGTCTCCGGTTCAATACCGACGAAAAGTTGGCTTGTTCCCAACTAGGCGAGAACAAGCATTACCTCTGTCAGCAATTGTTGCATCATTAAAAAGTAGAGAGGAAAACATGGGCCGTTCTAACGCAATCGAAGATCAAACAAAAAAAAATCAAGAGTTTCAGGCTTACTTAAATCAGATGGAGAATGATCTCCAAAAACGAGCGGATAAAGCATGGGAGGCAATTAATAAAGATGTTACGGAACACTATTCAAAGTATAATAACGAGTTCTTCGATCTGGCAAAAGGAGAGTACAAACATTTAACAACGTTGAGCGAGTGGTCACTAGATAATGTAAACCGAATGATCGATTCAATCCAAGGCGCACTATTTGGAAAAATCAAAAAAGAGGAGAAAAGTGACGATAAAGATCCGAAGGGCAGTAAAATAATCTCTAAAGAAGAGATAACGAAAAATCCAGAGCTGAGTCAGTCGATGTTAGCATCATCCAGTCAACAGCTATTGATAGCATCAACAGCATTTATGGCTATACAAGGTATACTTGAATCTTTTACGTCTAGCACAAAAACGGAGCTCATGTCAGAAAGTAAAATTGTATCACTTAGCCCCGGGCTAACATTGTTTCTTTACGTCATAGAAAATAATGTTAAGGAGGAACAATTTTTCAAAACAGACCTGATCTGCCAGAACTTTTATCTTTATACGGCAAAAATCTCCATTCGCGAAGCAAAAACGATAGTAGATTTCAACCATTTACAGGCTTTGGCAGACGTGGAAGCGGGGATGGATGTACAACTCCAGAAAATAGCAAAAATAATTGCTGCCCTTGACCCTAGTTCTGAAAAATATGAGGAGCAGCAAATAAAATATGACAAACTTGTGGGAAATCTAAAGAAGTCCCGATCTAACATCCAAGAGGAGATCAACTTGATAAAAGCTGCCTAAAAGCAAAATACAAAAAAAAGAATGACCACAAGGCTCACCCGCCATCACGACCAAAGCCAGAAACCCTTGCCATCTGGAGGGGTGGTAACCTACTACGCACGATGAGAGTCGCCCGTGAGTAGCAACGGAACAAAAGTGTACGTTAAGAATAAAATTTCGACTTCCATTCATGCCCATTTTTCGGGGAAAAGTCTTTTCTGAGATAGGTGTTTTCCTGCAATAACAATCCATATCACAGGAATAGGCGAGGAATAAGCTGGCGGCTACAATTCAGGCAGAGTGAGCATTCGGACAAGCGCGTACATTTCTGTTCTATTGCTACTCACGGGCGTATCTTTGCTGCATAAGGTGGATCGGCAGCTCAACCGTAACTAAAACGATGATAGAGTTCAACCAAATAACAAGCATTGGCAGACGCAGAAACAGTGACCGCTTTCCGCTTTTCCCCAGCAGCAGGTGGAATTACTCAATCGCCACACGATCGCAGCTAGCCCTCTGTGTTGACGACTTTGCCCTAAAACCTTTTTGACGAGTTTGATTAGAACTCTTTCAATGAGAATCCATTTCTCAGGTTAAAACCTAATTCACTCCTTTACTGGAACAGAGTTTAAACGCATGGCTGGTATGACAATGCCTCTAGAAACAATCTGTCTTGAAAATTCAAATCGAACCTTAGTTGTGGGCGATCGCCCTCTGACTATCAACGAAGTAGTTAGTGTAGCGCGTCACGGTTTCCAGGTACGCATCACTGATGCACCTGATATTCTGGGTCGCGTGCAAGCATCCTGTGACTACATTGAGAATGCTGTAGAATCGGGTCAGCCCATTTACGGTGTCACCAGCGGCTTTGGCGGCATGGCAAATGTCGCGATCTCCCGCGAATGTGCGGCGCAGCTACAAAACAACCTGATATGGTTCCTCAAGTCAGGAGCAGGAAAAAGATTGCCTCTAGCTGATATCCGTGCAGCCATGATTTTGCGGCTCAATTCTCATTTGCAGGGGGCATCAGGTATTCGCCTCGAACTGATTGAGCGCATGGCAAATTTCCTCAATGCTGGTGTTACTCCCTATGTCTATGAATTAGGCTCAATTGGTGCAAGTGGAGATTTAGTGCCATTATCCTACATCACGGGAGCGTTGATTGGTTTAGACCAAAGTTATACCGTAGACTTTAATGGAAAAGAACTGGATGCGCTTACAGCCCTCGAACTGCTCGGTTTAGAACGATTGCAGTTACTTCCCAAAGAAGGTTTAGCAATGGTAAATGGCACTTCAGTGATGACAGGCATTGCTGCGAACTGTGTCTATGATACTAAAATTTTATTAGCGCTCTCAATGGGTGTCCACGCCCTAGCTATCCAAGGTTTAAACGGCACTAATCAATCATTCCACCCCTTCATACACAAGCTAAAACCCCATCCAGGACAACTCTGGGCTGCCAACCAAATACTTGATTTGCTGTTAGGTTCACGCCTGATTAGGGAAGAATTAGACGGCTCTAATCACGATCGCGGCTCTCATCCTATTCAAGACCGCTATTCACTACGCTGCTTACCACAGTACATGGGGCCGATTATAGATGGTATTGCAGAAATTCAAAAACAAATTGAAGTAGAAATCAACTCGGCTACCGATAATCCACTGATTGATGTGGAAAATCAAGCCAGCTATCATGGAGGCAATTTTCTGGGTCAATACGTTGGTGTAGGAATGGATCGGCTGCGGTACTACATCGGTTTATTAGCCAAGCATTTGGACGTACAAATTGCCTCCCTTGTCGCCCCAGAATTTAACAATGGACTGCCAGCGTCGTTAGTTGGAAACCCACAGAGGATTGTCAACATGGGGCTAAAGGGTCTGCAAATAGCTGGCAACTCAATCATGCCACTGCTAACCTTTTATGGAAATTCTATAGCAGACAGATTTCCTACCCATGCCGAACAATATAATCAAAATATCAACAGCCAAGGCTTTGCTTCTGCCAATTTAGCCCGGACAAGTGTGGAAATTTTCCAACGATATATGGCGATCGCTCTCATGTTTGGGGTGCAAGCTGTTGATTTACGCACCTATGCAATTGCCGAGCATTATGATGCCCGCGACACCCTCTCACCCGCAACCAGAGAGTTATATATGGCAGTGCGGAACATAGTAGGACACCCTCCTTCTGCTGACCGTCCTTACCTCTGGAACGACAACGAACAATCGCTAGACTTGCACATTGCCCAAATTGCGGCTGATATCGCCTCTGGCGGTCAGATTGTGGCAGCAGTCAACCAAGTTTTGTCTAGCTTGAAAGAAGGATGAAAGCACCATGAACATCGCACAGCACGTAGAACGGGGACGCCACTTGTTTCCTGACAAAATCGCCCTAATTTTTGAAGATAAATCCTATACCTACAAGCAGCTAGACAACCTCGCCAATCGTGCAGCTAACGGGCTGCGGAGCTTGGACATTCACAAAGGCGATCGCATAGCTTTGTTTTTGCCAAATATTCCTGAATTTATCATTTCCTATCTGGGTATTCTCAAAATCGGTGCAATTGCTGTTTCCGTCAATGTGATGCTCAAAAGTGCTGAAGTCAGCTATATTGTCAACGACTGTGCAGCCAAAGCGATCGTTACAACAGAGTTACAAAGCGAGGAAATACAAAAAGCAGACTTACCCGAACTGCAACACATTTTGATTGCGGAAGGTCAAGCTAATAAAAGGATTAGCTTATCAGAACTAATGGAAAATGCTTCAGAAGAAGCGCGTGCTGTGGAAATGGATAGCCACGCTCCTGCTTGTATCCTTTACACATCAGGAACAACTGGTTTTCCCAAAGGAGCGACTCTTTCTCACGGAAATATAGTTTCTAATATTTACTCGGCTAATCACTGTTACCAGATTTCTCAAAATGATAGGTTACTACTTTTCTTGCCTCTGTTTCATTGCTTTGGGCAAAACGCCATTTTCAACAGTGGTTTCAATGCCTGTGCTACTATTATATTGCACCGTCAATTTGACCTAGATCAAATTTTACATATTATTGAAACTCATCACGTCACAATGTTTTTGGGTGTCCCGACAGTGTTTATAAAAATGCTGAATATAGATACCTCTGGCTATGACATGACAAGCGTGCGTTATTACTTTTCAGCAGCAGCACCTATGCCAGTTGAAGTTTCACTAAGCTGGTCAAAAAAGTACGGTTTTGTGATTTACGAAGGCTATGGTTTAACTGAAACATCACCCTTTGCCAGCTATAATCACGGCTTGAAATACAAACTAGGTTCAATTGGAACTCCTATTGAAAACGTGGAAATGAAAATTATTGATGAAGAGGGAAATCGAGTTCCAATAGGCGAGTTGGGAGAAATTGTTATTAAGGGACCAAACGTCATGCTTGGCTATTGGAATCGCCCTTTTGAAACCCAAGAAGTGATAAAAAATGGTTGGTTCCATACAGGCGATATTGGACGGATGGATGAGGAGGGATTTTTCTATATTGTCGATCGATTGAAAGACATGATTAATGTGTCCGGATTCAAAGTTTATCCGACTGAAGTTGAAAATGTGATTTATGAACATCCAGTAGTTGCTGAAGTGGCTGTGTATGGGGTTCCCGATCCAATTAAAGGCGAAAGAGTCAAAGCCTCTATTGTTCTTAAGGTAGGTCACACGATAACTGACCGACAAATTCTTGAATTTTGTTCGGAGAGGATGGCAGTTTACAAAATTCCCAAAGCTATAGAGTTTGTGGAATCAATTCCTAAAAATCCTGCTGGTAAAGTTCTTAAAAGAATTCTCAGGACGGAAAATTTTTCTCCAGCCACGAATCTAATCCCTTTCAGTCTGCTTGGTCAAAACTTTTCTTTTTGAGCAACAGAGGTTTTTCAAAAATATTACTTTACCGAGTTTGGATACCAAAAAAAAATGCAGAACAAATCTCCATTCAAGACAAGTCTGAATATCAGATTAGCCGAAACGGGCGAGGAAAGAGAGCAGGTTTTCAAGTTACGCTATAAAGTTTATATTGAAGAAATGGGAAAAACTTCCCATTACGCCGATTCTCATCATAAAACCATAATAGAACCCTTGGATAACTCCGCCAAAATCCTTGCAGCTTTTTACAACAATCGGCTAGTTGGCACAGCCAGAAACAATTTAGCTAGAAGCTCTAACTTGGAATATTATCCTCAGCTTTATCAAATGGATTATGTAGGCGATGCCCATCCCAAATTTACTTCAATAAGTGGAAAACTGATGGTTCAAAAAGAATTGAGAGGCAACCAAATTGCTCTGCATTTAATCAGAGAAAATTACAGGCAATTACTGCTTGAAGGAATCCGGTTTGATTTTAGCGAGTGTGATTCTGAATTGGTCGCTTATTATAGCAAAATAGGATACAAAAGTATAGGCACTCTGAATCATCCAGAATATGGCGAAGGAACTATTATAATGCTCGATCTACTTGATTTAGATTACCTAGAGCAAATCAATTCCCCATTGAAAGATATTTGTAAAACTTTTCTGGCATGATCGGCAATTCTGTAAAAGTAATCTAAAAACATGAAATCAATTCAAAATTCACCGATTCACGATAAACAGATACTTGTCTGGGCATTCATTCCCTGTCTATCCGTAGAGCAAGATTTTTCTAACGAAGAATTTAATCCTTTATATTTTCAGCAAGAACTAGCCGCTGTTTTTGCAGAACTGGATATGGAATGGAAGTTGAGGTTAATCACCTTAGAAAATATGAAGGCGGTGATTGAAGAGGTTGCCACTTCCCAAGCCCAATATTTTCCAGTCGTCTTGAACTACTGTGCGGGACTAGATGAAGTTGATGGATATCCGGGCGCTTCCGTTGTCAAATTATTAGAAGCTAAGGGTATTCCCTTTACGGGGGCAGATTCTCAATTTTTTAAAATGGGGGACTCCAAGATATTGATGAAACAGGCTTTTGTTGAGGCAGGAGTTTCAACTGCACCCTATGAAGTGATTAAGGATGTCAATAGCATTCGGGGATTGTGCGATCGCCTTGTACCTCCACTGATTGTCAAACCTTCAAGTTCATTTGGCACTAGAGGCATTTCCTTACAATCTGTTATCCACACTGATGAAGAAGCGATCGCTCGATTTCAGCATTTACAGCAAGGAGAACATGGGATGCAAATTTCGGCAGGCAGTATCTTTGTCGAAGGATTTATCAAAGGTAGAGAATTTACGGTTTTACTCGTAGGGAATGCTCAACAGTCAGAGCGAATTGAAGTTTATCCACCTGTAGAAACGGTTTTTCACTCTGGTGTACCTGAAACTGAGCGATTTTATACCCGTGAGTTATGGATAACAGAAGCAGAAGAGCGAACTCTCCCGCCCAATCAAGAACCATTATTTGGTTATCAATTAGCACCGATTGAATTGCACGAGCGACTCGGCGATTTAGCTAAACGTGCTTACTGTGCAGTGGTTGGTACGGGATATGGACGGGTAGATATCCGCATGGATGAGACAACTCAAGAGATGTTTGTTTTAGAGGTAAATCCCGGTCCTGCTATCACCTCCAGATCTCTCACAATGGGTGTAGAAGAGCCAAATACATCCAGAGTTGGTACTATTTTACACCTTGCCAAAATTCCATTTTCTCATCTGATGTCTGAAATAATTACAGAAGCTTTTTCTAGGGATTTCACAAAATTCCCTTCAGTAAATCAGGCAGCGTAAAGTTTGCATCTTAGCAGCTAGTCCATTTCAAGATTGAAGAACCTGTCTTGAGCCATATCAGCGGGTTGGATAGCAAGATGATATCACTATAATCCCGCCCTCTCTACTCTACTCTTTGGCAACAAAATTAGTTAGCTCAACCAACCAACAAGGTGAATACAATGACTTACTCCATCTTCAAAAACGATACCGCTCTAGTGAATGACCACCTCGAATCTATCAAAACGGTGTGTGTAACTGATGAAATGTTGATACCCACCACTTCATACTGGAGTCTTCAAAAATCTATCACTAATCTTCAGGGTCTCATTAGATTCTATTTTCCTTTGGTAGGTCTTTCGGAAGTAGACTTTCCTCAAGTTATGCCTCTCCTCATATTTACAGAAGCGACAATCTATCAGCTTGATGAAGAGTACGAACGCCATGTTGATGATTCTGAGTTTATCTCAGAACACGTATTGACTTTGCGAAATGTATTAATTAAACTCAATCTATTCGACGAAAAAATAGAAACTGAATTATTTACCAATGGATTGACATACTACCGTCTGGAACAGCAGTTTTGTTCGGGAGTAATTCTAACTCAACAAGATATTGATAAAGCCAGTCTATTCAAATGTTTTGATTTCGGTATTTTACAACGAATCTTATTCAAATTAACAGATAAACCTTATGATGAAGAATTTTTACAGACCTGCCGATTGTCAGATCAAATATGCAAAATTTCTTGTGACCTCAGAGACTACAAGGAAGATATTAGCCGCAACGTTATTAACACCTATCGAATTTTTGTTCGTCTCTATGGTGCTGAAGCTCCTCAACGCTTGCATCGCTATATAGAAGACTTGAACTCCAAGTTACAAGAGCGACTCAAATTCCTGGAACAAACTCAACCCGAGTTAGCTAAAAAATTTATTGAACTCTGGAATGCCGATCTGAAATTAATGGAAATGTGGAATGCAGAGACGGAAGAATTTGCAGTGCCAGAAATTCCAGATCCAATCCTAGAAGAAGGTACTACCGTTTCACAATAAATCCTTTTTACTTTATCAAAGGAGGCAAATTGTCAAATCAAACGGCTGATAAAGCAACATCCGAACAAGCAACTCTAACCCAAACTCGTAAAGCTGACCATTTGCGAGTTTGCTTAGAAGAGGATGTACAATTTCACCAAACCACCAACGGACTAGAACGCTATCGGTTTACTCACTGCTGCCTACCAGAAATAGACCGAAGCGAGATTGACCTGAGTACAACCTTTTTCCATAAAAAACTAGGCGCTCCCCTCCTAATTTCCTCCATGACGGGTGGAACGGAACAGGCGAAAATGATTAATCATCGTCTTGCGGAAGTTGCCCAACACTACCGAATAGCGATGGGTGTCGGTTCTCAACGGGTGGCAATTGAAAACTCTCAGGTTGCTTCCACATTTGCTGTACGTTCTATCGCTCCTGATATTCTGTTGTTTGCTAATTTGGGTGCAGTACAGCTTAACTATAAATACGGCATTGACGAATGCTTGCGAAGCGTGGATTTACTGGAGGCAGATGCCCTAATTCTACACCTGAATCCCCTACAAGAGTGTATTCAAACCAACGGAGATACCAACTTTCGAGGACTACTCGCCAAAATAGCGACCCTTTGCCAAAAGCTTCCTGTTCCCGTCATTGCCAAAGAAGTTGGTAACGGCATCTCGGCACAGATGGCTGAGAAACTTATTGAGGCTGGGGTAAGCGCCATTGACGTAGCTGGAGCAGGAGGAACATCTTGGGCAAAAGTGGAAAGCGAACGAGCCTCAGAGCCACGACAACGCCGACTGGGAACAACCTTTGCTGACTGGGGATTACCAACCGCAGAATGCGTCACAACAGTACGGGCGATTTCTCCCGATATTCGCATAATCGCTTCCGGTGGACTTCGCAATGGTGTTGATGTGACTAAAGTTATTGCTCTAGGTGCAGATTTAGCGGGTTTGGCGTTTCCCTTTCTCAAAGCTGCTGTTGAATCTGAAATTGCGTTATCCGACTTAGTGGAAGATTTACTCGCTGAAATGACTACGGTTTTATTCTGTACTGGCAATGCCACGTTAGCTGGCTTGAGAACCCCTAGTGTATTGGAGCGAGTCACCTTTTAATTGAAAAATAAATGAACCTAATTTGGTTTCTCAAAGAACTCAATAAATACATCGCACCCTACCGATGGTTAGCAATTCTTCTCATCGCTCGTGGACTTTTTGAGGCAGCTTTTGAATCCTCAATTAGAATGAGCTTAAAGTTTATTATCGATGCTGCCATTATTCCCCAAAATTACCGTCTTCTGGTTTTAATTCTCCTTTTGCTGGGTGGGGGAGCGATTTTATTTGTATTCATCGGGTTATTAGGAGATTTCTGGGCGACACGGTTTAGCATTTCAGTTATCAACAACATCCGCTCTTCTATGTTTTCTCACCTGCAAAACCTATCTATGGAGTTTTTTGGGCGACGTTCAGCCGGAGATATTGTCAACTGTTTTTCAGCCGATACCGAAAAAGTAGAAAATAGCTTGACCTACGGACTAATCCTAATTTTAGAACTAGGTAGCATTCTATTTTCGGCTATCTTAATGTTGTCCCTCAACTGGCAGTTAGGTCTAATTAGTTGTATTGGTTTAACCTTTTGCACCCTTGCCCCCGCCAAAATTGGTCAAAAAGCTACCGATCAAAACTATCAACTTAGAGAAAAAGAAGGAAAAATTGCTAATGTCATTCAAGAAAATATTCTCTCCCAATCA
Organism: Microcoleus sp. BM001215392; assembly: GCF_036700185.1. NCBI lineage: Bacteria > Bacillati > Cyanobacteriota > Cyanophyceae > Oscillatoriales > Microcoleaceae > Microcoleus > Microcoleus sp. BM001215392. The sequence goes on from NZ_JAUBOJ010000186.1 coordinate 10,113, forward strand.
GTCGTTAAATTATTTTGCTTGCAAAACAGAACCATTAAGAATTTTTCCAAGGATTTGCACGACATAAAGAAAGTTTATCTTAAAGCAAAGTTTTCCTCTTATTTAGTCCAAAGGATTCCGACTCTAGTCTTTGTGTTTGTCCAGCTTGCCGTAATCACTATCGGCGCATTAATGACCTACAGAAACATAATTACTGTAGGTACGCTCGTCTCTTTTCAGGTTTTATTAGTTGGTTTAAATCTAAACATCCTCAGCTTTACGTTTTCCCTTCCCTACCTAATAGATGGGATAGCCGCGATGCAGCGCATCTGCGTTCTGTTAGCTGAAGTTCCGCAAGTCCAAGATACCACTGATGCCATTGAATTACCCATTTTTTCCCGTGAAATTCGCTTTGATAATGTTAGCTTTAACTATTCCTCACAGAGAAAAGGAATTAATAAGCTATCCCTAACCCTCCACAAAGGTGATTTTGTCGTCTTTGTTGGACAATCCGGTGCGGGTAAAAGTACCATCGTTAATCTACTTACCCGACTGTACGACCCAGATATAGGTCGCATTCTATTTGATGAAGTAGACTTGCGATCCTGCACGCAACAATCGCTCCGTTCTCAAATTGGACTGGTTTCTCAGGATGTAATTCTGTTTAATTGCTCGGTGCGAGAAAACATCCGTAGGGGCTATCTACAAGCCACTGACGAACAAGTCGAAGCCGCAGCCAAAGCCGCAGAGATTCACCAATTTATTTTGTCCTTACCTCAAGGCTACGACACACCTGTTGGTGACAGAGGCGGACAGTTATCAGGGGGACAACGGCAAAGAATCGCTTTAGCTAGAGCTTTGGTGAGAAATCCAGCAATTCTGATTCTTGATGAAGCCACATCCGCCCTCGACCCCGCCACGGAAGCCAAAATCCTCACCACCATCGAGCGCATTAGCAAAGAACGCACGGTGATTTTCATCACCCACCGCATAGCTAATGCGTTGCGTGCGGATGTCACGTATGTGATGGAAAACGGCAGCTTGGTGGTGAGTGATTGACACCAATTTTTTATGAGGCTGCATAGAATCCGATCCCCCCCTAGCCCCCCTTAATAAGGGGGGGACAAGATTCCGCTCAAAGTCCCCCTTCTTAAGGGGGATGCGAGGGGGATCGAGATATGTGCAACTTCACATTAAATTGGTATGACACACAGATTTAACTTGTACTGAACATTTTGGAGTTGAAAATTATGACCGACACAAATGATTACAAATGGCTAATCCCCTCTTCTCATGGCCTTGGCTCGAAATCTCTTGAAGAAGAGAAAGAAATCTGGGATAAACACCACGAAGATTATACCAACAACGCTTTCAGCATCACCCAAGACCCCAAAATCTGCAAAAACTTAATCCGTCCAGAGCGTTCTCCCGGCTACGATATTCCCAACTCGCCTCACATCAAAGTCCTAATTCCCGGTTGCGGCTCGGAAATTTATCTTCAGAAAACCTTATTAGAATTTTGCCCCCAAATTGGACAAGTCTACTGTACTGATTTTTCCAAAACAGCGATTGAAAAAGCACGAGCAGATTGGGAAAAAGCAGATGGAGATGGCCGACTCAACAACAAGCAAATTGTGTTTGAGGAAGTAGACTCCACGCGCATCACCGAACAAAAACCGGAGTGGAACGATAAATTTGATTACGTCCTCCTCGCAAATTCCGTGGTTTCCAGCGAGGATAAAACCAACCGCCACATGATTCGGGAATTTGGTAAAGTTCTCAAGCCCGGTGGCAAGATATACGGATATTTTCCAACTACCTTATGCTTCTTAGAAATTGCCTATTTTAGTCGCAAACACGCTCACTGCGTTACAGAAGGATTTATCGATGTCTACGGCAATAAAGTTTGGGATGCTGAGTGGCAAGATCCCCAGATTTATTACACTCCCTTGCGTTTGAATCGCATCTTTAAAGAAGCGGGATTAAAACAACTTTGTTTGCAGATGGAGATTTTGGACTATGAGCCTTTTGTTTCGATGTTTAAAGAGATGATCGATCATGACGACCCGGATATTTTTCTGTGGCATCTTCTAGTTCGTTATGAAAAATAGGACTTAGGCATTTGGGCGAAGCATCGATCCAGATGCTTCGTTTCACTCAGTATGATACATAGGCTTTGCGTAAGTAGGGACACTTCCTTTAGCCTTTCGGAGTGTCAACTTAAGTTTTTAGTCCGCCAGTCCTCCTGCCCACCCGCCAGTCCGCCAGGGGTTGAAACCCCTGTCTCATAGCTAAAGTCCTCTAAAGAGGACTAATCAGGCTTTTCATTACTTAGTATGCTGATTTGAACTCAGATCGTTAGCTGGCAAGGGATTGAGCCTACAATCTATTATTGTTAGATTTTTTAGCCATTTTTGGCTTAATAGCAATAGTTTGACGGCAATAAGCCGAGATTAGCATACCAGGTAATGAAGACCCACTAATCATAAGCTGCTACGCAGCTAAACCGGATAAAATAGCATTGCCTTTATTTTTGATTTTTCGATCCCATTTAATAACCATTTCTCCTTCATTTAATAATCTATGTAGCAATTCCGACAATTCTTCTACTGATTTAAACAGTCGATGTGCTATATATTCTTTCGCTGAATGCCAGACCAATTCAATCAAATTATAATCGGGGCTGTAAGGTGGCAAAAATTCTAAAATAATATGAGGCATTTCGGCTGATATTTGGCTCAGAATATCTTTCTTTTTATGAAAACTAGCATTGTCTAAAACAATTACAATCTTCATTCCAGATTCAGCAAAGTTTTCAGCTTGATTACCCAGTTCTCTCCACTCTTGAACTATCGAATCATTTAAGGCATTAATTTGCTCATAAAACGTATTCGAGTCTCCTCTTTTAATCACAAAATTTAACCTTTTTTTGTCATGATATCTCAACCCACCCATGATATTTACTCTGCCTCTTCTCCTTTGACCTGTTATTTTTTTTCGACGACCTTTCTTACCCCAAGTTTTTCTTCTTATCACTCGCTTTCCTGTATCCACTTTCATCCCAAAACCATACCTGTAAAAGTTCTGGTGTTTGTTTGGTTATTCTTAAATACTCCGACAGCTTCTGTTTAAATACTTCTCTTTCAACGGGATTTTGTTTGTCCTCTAAACTATATTTGGCCCAAATGTAAACGTATTTTTTTTTATGTAGTATCCTGGATATTTGGAACTCAATTTAATTCCTGTGACTTCTTCTAAATATGTTGCTAGTCTGGCTGCCGTCCATCTCCCAAATTCATATCCATATTCTTCCGGATCTTTGTCGATTGTATTTATCAATATTTTTTCATACTCTGGAGTGACTTTGCGAAAATTCCCTGGGCTTCTTTTATCTAAAAAACTATCCAAATTATCTGGGTCGCCATGAACTGACCAATAAGCTACTGTTGTGTAAGCAATCTCCATGAATTCACTAATTTCTCGATAAGTTTTTCCGTCATTTATTAGTAATAAAATTAGAACCTTTTCCCTCACGTAATTATCATCAGACTCTTTTAGTAGTTTAATGAGTCTCTGTTTTTGATTTTGAGATAGATGGTTTTTGGCTGGCATACATTATAACTAATGAGCGCTTATTTTATATTTATATTATACAATCTAGCTGCGTATCAGCTTA
>NZ_JAUBOJ010000187.1:0-13711 GCF_036700185.1 Microcoleus sp. BM001215392
TTTACTACCGAAATGCTATAGCCCATACGAATATATTTGCAAAAATGAGATGCACCCGATCGATTCTGGCTTCTAAACAATCTTTCCACCTTTTTCTTCTCTCTTGCTTAGTGTCTGCACTATCGCTCACAATAATTTTGCAGTCATAAATTTGCTGGAAAATTATACATTATCACTTTAGATAGCAAGACTCAACGATTTTTTTTATCGTGCTGCGAAGGAGACAAAGGAAGAGGAAAGCAAGAGTTCGCGAAAAATTCGGCAAGGATTGCTACACATTCTTAAAATCCGCCAATTCGTCCAACTATTTTGATTTTACCTTGTGGATCGCTTTTGAGAATCACAGCTTCGCCGCTTTGGGGAACAATATTTGTAATCGCTGTAATATTGACTTGATGAGTTACCATAATAACCGCGCCTTTTGTGTTGCGGTTGTCAACAATTAATTTGCGCACTGTTGCTGTTTGTCGGGCTTCTTGGCTGCTGTCGCTAAAGAACGAGTTCAGTTCTCTTAATGGCTCGACTTTGCCTAAATTTATTAGTTTTGCTGTTTCCAGACACCGACACCACTGACTTGATAAAACTCTGGCAATTTTGATGTTGCGGTTGCGAAATTCGGCTCCAATTTGCTGGGCTTGGGTTCTTCCCTGGGCTGATAAGTTGCGCTGGGTTGAACAGTCGCTCAATTTAAAGTTAGCAGGATCTCCGGTTCCTGGGGCGATCGCGTGTCGCATTGCCACCACCAACCCTGTCTCGCCCCGCTGCAACAATTGCCATCCGGCTTGAGTCTGGGCGTTGGTTGCTGCGTCAGAAGTTGCAGTTGCATTCCCCGCGCCGATCGACAATACTAAAGCTAGCGAGCCGAAAAACCATTGACCGTTGAGGTAAATTTGCGCAGCCATTGTTCCAGAACCTAGAAATTATCTTATCATATTCTAATACAACAAATATTACTCTATGGAACTCACCAATTTTATTGCTTTGTCTGTGATTGTTGTGGCTGCGCTGGGGATTGGCTTGGGAACAATGACTTGGGCTTACTCGGGTAAGGGCAGCATTTCGGTACTGTTTAAAGAACCTATTTTAAACTCGCCTTCCTTTCCAGCTACTGACAGCGGTAGGAAAGCTGCGGCTTATTTCCAAGCTGGAATTGAGGCTTATCAGTCGGGAAATTACCGCCAAGCCCAAGATGATTTTACTAGCGCTATAGAACAGGTTGGAACGGCAGAAGCTTACCACAATCGCGGTTTGATTTTTGCGAATTTGCGATCGGACGGCGAGGCGGTGGCAGATTTGCTCCGTGCGAGCGAATTGTACCAACAGCAGGGGAATGTCCGTGCGATCGATACGATTAAAGAAAATCTTGCAGGTTTGAAGCAGCGCAAATTAGAACGAGAAAAACAAAAAGCTGTAGCGACTTAAATTTATTAGGTTGGGCGAGTAAAACGAAACCCAACCTGCTTTTGTCTGACAACTAGGTTTAGCCATCGAATGTATTGGTGACCAACCGAGTTTATTTACACAATCATTATGAAAGTTGAACATCAAGATTTAAATTGGTCGCGAAAGGCTAAATATTTCTGGTATCTTCGATTGTGTTGATTTGAGCAATCAGCATTTCTCGGGTAGAGGCGACAACTCGATAATTGGTAATTGGATCGTAAGCTTCCCACTCTTGAGTTACTTCGCTGTCTTGCCACAAAAACCATTCTCGATAAAGTTCGCCGTCATCAATGTCGCCGCACAAACCTAGCCAATCATCTCCTTCCAGGCTGTCAAAGTCTCCTCCTACTAAGTCAATCCAAGCTGCAACAATACAAGAGTCGATAGCATTTTGATTGACGGTGACTGTGTTAGACTTAACGGAAGTTTCGGGAAAGCAAAGTGTGGATTTCATACGCTGTACCTGAATGTTATGTTATTAATTTATAAAAAATTTCTCAAGGTTAGCGATCGCACAATGCCGCTATCTCAACCTCCACAGTTCCCACCTCGAAAAATCTTGAAAACAAAAGCGCTAAAGTGTTTGTCCTCTATGACTTTAGGGGGATTTTAATTAATCCGCGGCAGAGGCTGATTTTAGCCAATTTGCCAACTGGCACAGCAGAAAGCCCGCGCGTGCGAAGCTATCCCTCTTCGTGAATCGCCCGAATATTATTTCTGGCAAAGGCGATCGGGCGAGCAGCGCAGACAGCGCAACTGCCAATGATATACTTGGTAGCTTGCGGAGTTTCAGTACAGTTTTTGTGATAAGATTTATAGGGACAGATGTTGCAGATACACAGCAAAGTCAAGCAAAAAAAGTTTGAGCCGTACCAATCCTGAATATCCCAAGTATTGAAATATCGCTGGTGCTTCCCAAATTGCGAGAATATCCGATTGATAGAGTTCGCTAAGTAGTAGATAAGTAGTTAATTAGATCAAAATGCTAGAACTCCACTGTCACACAACTTATTCCGATGGAACTCTCACCCCAGCCGAACTTGTAGCAGCGGCCGCATCTTCGGGGGTTCGCGCTTTGGCTGTCACGGATCATGATACGATTTCGGGTTGGGATGAAGCCTTCACTGCTGCTGCTTTGCACGGTATAGAAATAGTCCCCGGGCTTGAACTCAGTACCGTCCACAACGGCAGATCGTTGCACATTTTAGGTTTTTATCCAGACCCAAATAAATTGCAAATTCCTTTGAATGCTCGCGTGGAAGGACGGTTTAGGCGATCGCAAGAAATGGTAGAAAAACTAGCAGCAATGGGATATCCGATCGAACTACCAAAAACATCATCCCCAGGAATGGCACCGGGAAGACCTCACATTGCTACCGCGCTGGTAAAAGCTGGTCACGCCAAATCATCGCGGGAAGCCTTCGACAGGTGGCTGGGAGACAACGGCCCCGCTTACGTGCATTACGAGAAATTCTCGATCGCCGAAGGCATCGATTTACTCAAGAGTTGCGGCGCAGTACCAGTCTGGGCTCACCCTTATTTATTTCGCGGCGGAGATGTTGAGTTCGTCTTGAAAGAATTAGTAGATGCTGGTTTAATGGGAGTTGAAGTATACCATCCCAGCCACAGTTCCAGCCAAATTCATAAGTTAAAACAATTGTGCCTTGATTACGGTTTGCTGATGACAGGTGGCAGCGATTATCACGGGCCAGAAATAGAAAGAAATGAAAGGAAAGGTGTTGAAACTACTCAATTGAATATGCTGCATATACCGTTAGAATTGCTCGAACCGATTAAAGTTGCAGCGGCGAGTTTAAAATAATAACTGTAGGGTGCGTCAGTTGAGCTCAGAGTAAATCGAAATAATCAAGTCATGCTGACGCACCCTACTAGGCATCGCGCAAAAGTCGAAAACAATCTGAAAATTATCTGCGTTTATCTGTGTGTATCTGCCATCATCTGCGGTTTATGTATCAATAAAATATTTAACAAGAGGTCTACTAAAAACTGATAGAAATAAAACCCAACATAAATTAATGTGAAGTTAGCGAGCAACTTCTGTTAAGCTAATGTTAGGGTGGTAGTAACGTTCAACTACTCAGTGGAGCTGATTATGAGTACAGAAGACAGAGCAAAGGCGATAGGCAAAAACATAGAAGGCAAAGCTCAGGAAATTTTCGGTAACATCACCGGCAACAAAAAAGACCAGGCTGAAGGTAAAGCAAAACAAGCAGAATCTGCCGCCCGCCACGCAGCAGAAGATATGAAAGATGCGGTGAAAAATCTGAGTAATAAGGCCAAAAGGGCGATCGACAAATTGTAAGCTTTCCCGCATCTAAATTGTATTTTTGGGGCGGGCTTTCTGGCCCACCCCACAAGAATTTTCATCAAAATTGAATATTTTTTGGCTCCGATCGGGAACCGCAAGATAATGTGCTAACAAGTTTTCCTCTCCTTAGGTATCAGAAAATTAGAGATACAAGATGATGACACCTAGAGTTGCACGCAAACACAGCAATTTACTGTATCAGTATCGCAAACAGGGTGTTGTAAAACTACAAAAGTTTATAGTAATTACTTGTTGTGCGATCGGTCTAGCATCATGTAGAAATCCATTTTCCGTGTTAGTCTCGGAACCGCAACCGGGAAAAAGTGGACGAACATTTGCTGATTGGTGTCTCGCGCGAGCAAATTTGGTTCCTGAAGCTAAACATACTGTTGACTTGCTGTTGGAGAAAGCAGAGACTACTGAGTGCGATGCTGCTAATCAAAAACTTTCGAGTCTCACGTTACTTAGGCTCAAGGAGAGTCACATTAGGGACATCAGACCGCTAGCATCCTTGACTAAACTGAAGGAGCTCGACCTCACCAACAATCAAATCAGCGACATCAAACCGCTAGCATCCTTGACTAAACTGACTACTCTAGTCCTCAAGGAAAATCAAATCAGCGACATCAAACCGCTAGCATCCTTGACTAACCTGGATTATCTCGACCTCAACAACAATCAAATCAAGGACATTAAACCGCTAGCATCCTTGACTAAACTGACTACTCTAGTCCTCAGCAACAATCAAAGCAGCGACATCAAACCGCTAGCATCTTTGACTAAACTGAAGAATCTCAGTCTCACCAACAATCAAATCAGCGACATCAAACCGCTAGCATCCTTGACTAACCTGACTGATATTGGCCTCAACCACAATCAAATCAACGACATCAAACCGCTAGCATCCTTGACTAAACTGACCGATATCTACCTCAACAACAATACAATCAGCGACATCAAACCGCTAGCATCTTTGACTAACCTGACCAATCGGCTCGTCCTCAGCAACAATCAAATCAGCGACATCAAACCGCTAGCATCCTTGACTAACCTGAAGGATCTCGACCTCAGCAACAATCAAATCAGCGACATCAAACCGCTAGCATCCTTGACTAAACTGACTATTCTAAACCTCAGCGATAATCTTCTCAGGGACATCAAACCGCTAGCATCTTTGACTCACCTTGATACACTCTACCTCGAAAACAATCAAATCAGCGACATCAAACCGCTAGCATCTTTGACTAAACTAAGTTTGCTCTTCCTCAGAGGAAATCAGATCGCTCCCAAAACTTGTCCTCTCAAGCCAGATTCTATCTGTGATTGGAATTAGGAACGCAACAGAGTATAAATTCTCAAACTTGACAATGACACCCGATCGCATTTAAACATTTGACTTACGATCGCACCTTTAACCCGAGTGCAAAACACAACTGACAAATACACCTAAACTCTGCTTAAAAACCAGGAACAAGTGAAGTTAAATTTTCCTTGTTACGTTGCAAATAATGTCGATGTTGATTCAGCGTTGGGTGTGGGGCGGGTCTCTGAGATTTTGGATTTTTCCTGAACGATTCGGTTGAACCCGCGCCTACAGAAATTATGGTCAATTCACGCCTACATGATATGATGATTTCAACAGTCCTCTTGAGAGGACTTTCGCTATGAGACAGGGAATTAATTCCCTGTCGGACTTTCGGTTTTACCCGCTATTTCACCTACATTTATCCCCCTCAACCTGCGCTTAAAAATCCGGTTCTGCGGCTAAAAGCTCGATCGCCAAATCCATCTGTTCCTTCCCCCGCGCCAGAAAACCTTCGCACTCCTGCAAACACTCGACAGCTACCGCAAACTGCTCGAAAACCTCTTCTAGAGGCAACTCTCCCGACTCCACCCGATCGATAATCGCCTCAATGCGATCGACCGTTTCCTCATAATTCCAGCCAGACTGACGCAACTGCGACTTAACCATAACATTTATTCAGCATCCAAAACTTCCACAATTTTAACCTTCAGCACACCGCGACTCAACCTCACAGTCAACTCCTGGCCCAACACTAAACCCTCAGTTTGGCGGACAATCGTACCGTCACTTTGGATTACCGCCGCATAACCCCTTTCCAAAACCGCCGCCGGATTTAGGGCGGCTAACTTTTCTTGCAATACTTCCAGTTTACCAGTTGCTTGCCGCAAAGTTCGCGAGGTCGCAGGCAACTGTTTTAAGCGGTTTTGCAACTGTTGCAAATGCTGTTCTTCCTGCTGAAATCTTGCCCTCACAACACTTGCTAAATTCAGCATTCTCTGCTTGTGTTTCCAGTAAATATCTGCCAAGATTGGTACGGCTTGAGCAGCCGCCGCCGTCGGAGTATGGGCTCGTTTATCTGCTACTAAATCTGCCAGAGATTCGTCTCTTTCGTGGCCGATGCCTGTAATAATTGGGATTGTGCAATTGGCGATCGCCCTGACAACTCTTTCATCGTTAAAACAAGCCAAATCCTCCGCAGCACCGCCGCCCCGGGCTAAAATTATGACATCAGCCCTACCGTCAAATTCTACACGCGCGATCGCCCTAACAATCGCAGCAGCCGCCAAATCCCCCTGCACTCCTGTCGGCGACAGCAACACCTGCAAACCCGGATATCTCTGCGCTAACGTGCGCTGAATATCCCCCCACGCAGCGCCAGTATCCGATGTCACCACCGCCACAATCTGCGGGTGTGCGGGAATCGCGCGCTTTCTGGCGGGATCGAAGAAACCCTCAGCTTCCAAGCGAGCTCGCAATTGCTGCGACCGCAAAGCCTCCAATCCTTCCCCACCCGGTAGCGATTGTACAACTGTCAACTGGTACTCGCCGCGATTTTTGTACACCCGGATGCTTCCCAAAACCAGCAATTGCTCACCTTTTACGGGCAACTTCAATAATTTTTGGCGCTGCGAATTCCACACCACGCAGCGAATTGCAGCGCTTTTGTCGGTGTCGCACAGAGTGAAAAAGCAGCCGCTGGGGTGCTGCGAAACGTTCGATACCTCGCCGATCAGCCAAACTGATTGCAGGTGGCGATCGCCCTCCAGCAACTCTTGCAGGTATGATGTTAGTCCGCCCACCGATAACGTTGTGTCAGGGAAAATTGAATTCATTAAACAATTTGTAGATTTTAGATTTGAGATTTGAGATTTAGGCTACTATATCTAAGGTATTTATTTGTAGGTCTATCCTCTGCGAGGGCTTCTCTACCGGCGAAGGTAAATTAACAGCAAACAAACTAATGATATCAGATGTCATGACTTCGATGAATGTGCTGCGCCAAGAGGCTGCGGCGATCGGCATTACTGATGCCGAAGCCAGAAAATATGGCGATCTCAGACACAAAAGAACTTGGTCTTTGGCGATCGAACATCACCTCTCGATGCAAGATTTTGCCGATCGCGAAGCCCTCGAAGAAGATCGCGCAGCATCCGATTCTGACAGCGCACTCAGCCACTATCAGACTGAAGAGTCTAAAGACTACGGCATTCAGCTAACGGCGAACCTGGGTGAATCTGGATTCAAAACACAGAACAAAACAGCATCTCCGGCTTCGTCGCAACAGCCAGGAATGGCGATCGGGCGATCGCACAATAATTCCGATTACCGCACCAACCAAAACCGAGGTTTTAAACAAGTAGTTCAAAACCACATTAAAGCCTTAACAATTGCCTCAGCCTCCCGCACTCTTCAGATCGATTCACAACTGAACAATTGGGTTTGTCCTGAGTGCAGCCCGGAGGGCGAATCGGGTTGTCACCTGTGCGCCGGATCGGGCAATGTCAGCGACATTGCAGCTATTGGTTGGACACTCGCTTATATGGAAATGTTGGGATGTTCTGCTCGCGAAATTGAACCGCTCCGGAAAATTTCGCCTGCGTCCGAAACTCTAGAATTGAACTTAAAATCTTGTGTTGCTATCAAGAAAAGTACCGAAGTTTTAGCGCGCACAGAGAAATGGGTAACTCAGTTGACAGTTGACAGTTGACAGTTGACAGTTGACTTGGAATTAAGATGATTGAATTAATTAATAGTCTGATTTTAATTTTTACCTACAATGGTTCCGGCTTTAAACCAAGTTTTGCTGGTAGTTGGCAATTCGTAATTGGTAATATAGCGGTTCTCATAAAAGTGAGGTATGCGTTATGCCCTATGCCCTATGCCCTATGCCCTATCGTACCTCATCTTTCTGAGAAAGGCTATAATATCAAATCATCATCCCCTCATTTCCTGTCGCTGACAAACAATACAGATTCCAGCCCTTTTAAAGCAACTTCCAAATCGTCATTGACTACTTGGAAATCGAATTCACCCGCAGCTTCAATTTCCTCTTTAGCGCGCAGCAACCGACGGGCGATCGCACTTTCGGAATCTTGACCCCGACTCCGCAGCCTGCGCTCCAATTCTTCCCAAGAAGGAGGTAAAATAAACAGTCGCAAAGCTTCAGGAAACTTATTTCTAATTTGTCTCGCCCCTTCGAGTTCAATTTCCAGGATTACCCATTTTCCCTCGCCGATTCCCTGTTTGAGAGCAAAATACGGAGTACCGTAAAAATTGCCAGCAAACTCGGCCCATTCGGCTAACTCGCCAGCCTCAACCATTTCCTCAAAACGGCTGCGGCTGACAAAATAGTAGTGTTGTCCCTCAATTTCTCCCTCACGGGGCTTACGAGTTGTCACTGATACCGAAAGATACAATTCGGGATGGCGGTTGAGGAGCGATCGCAGTAAGGTGCCTTTCCCCACACCGCTAGGCCCCGTCAGAACAATTAATTTACCGGATTTCATTTTTAGAAGAGAAACCTGTCACAATTCAAGTTTTCGCTTACTCTATACTGTAAGTGCTCAAATTGCAACTGACAAACCTCAGTCATCCCGACCTTGACCGTCTTTGCCGATCGCAAAACGATTAGCCACCGTTTCCGGCTGAATCGCCGAGAGGATGACGTGACTCGAATCTGTAATAATTACCGCTCTCGTGCGGCGCCCGTAAGTAGCATCAACCAGTTGTCCCCGCTCCCGCGCATCAGTAATTATGCGCTTAATAGGCGCTGACTCAGGACTGACAATCGCAATCACTCGGTTAGCCGACACTATATTACCAAAACCGATATTAATTAATTGAATATCCATGAATATCTCAATGTATAGGTGAACGACTAAATATCACTTCTTACTTATTATTATCATATGTACAAGTATTTTTTGAAACGATTTTAAAATTATTTATCACTAAATTATTTCGTTTTTACTTGCATTTTTTTCGAGTTTTTGAACTCGACGCCGCCCCTCTTTATCAAAACTTTAAAAAACTAGGGTTGTTCGTGGCTCTAGATTAAAGATTCGGTAAAATCTTAGATCGATCCTTGCAAATAAAAGCATTAGATGTATTCAGAAAACATGACGGTAAGTATTGCGAAATATAACGCTATTTTCAGGTCTCTGCCAAGCTAAGTACAATCACTGATAAATGACTGCAAATATTCGCCGATTGCAGTTGATACTGACAGTATCGATACAGATGCTGCTTTGATGAGCTTTCAACCTAAGCTGACACCGCTCGGCCCCACACCACCGTCAATTTTTGATATAAATATTGGGGATAATGTGTAATATCAATTCCGGTTGTACCGTCAGGTGATTTAACCGCTCTTGACGCTCTTGACACAGAGAGAGAAGAGAGATGAATGATTCTGATGCTTGACGGAATTGATATAAATCAAAGGACTCGCATTCGCAACCATCGAACCTGGGAATTCAGCAAAAAAAAACCTGGATTAATGCTGACAAATTTCACTGCATTAATCCAGGTTTTTTCACAGTTAATTAAGCCGCTGCTAAACCGCTGTGTCTCAACAAAGCTTTGGTGCTAGGTTCGCGTCCCCGGAATGTTTTAAACACTTCCATCGGGTGCAAACTGCCACCCAATCCTAACACTGTATCCCGGAAGCGTTTACCTGTAGAGGCGATCGCACTTTCATCTTCCAAACCCGCTTCCTCAAATGCCGCAAAAGCATCAGCACTGAGCACTTCCGCCCATTTGTAGCTGTAATAGCCCGCCGCGTAACCGCCCGCAAAGATGTGTCCGAAAGCGCACAAAAATGCGTCTTCTTCCAGAGGAGGTAAAACAGTTGTAGTTTTAGCGATGCGGTTGCGCACGTCGGCCACAGTTTCGCTGCTTCCCGATCGATAACGGTGGTGCAGTTCGATGTCAACACGGCTAAAATGTACTTGTCTGAGCATAACACTGCCGCTCATGTAGTGGCGCGCTGCTAGCAGCTTTTGGTAATAGTGTTCCGGCAAACTTTCCCCTGTTTCGTAATGCTTAGCCATCCCGAACAAAGTCGCCCTATCGTAACACCAATTTTCCATAAATTGACTGGGCAATTCCACCGCATCCCACTCAACATTATTGATACCTGAAGCACCAGGATAGTCTACCGTTGTTAGCATATGCTGCAAACCGTGGCCGAATTCGTGAAACAAAGTTTCTACTTCCAAGAAAGTCATTAAACTCGGTTTTCCGTCAACCGGTGGGCTTTGGTTGCACACCAAATACGCCACAGGTAAGCGCGTTGTTGTCTTGGACGCTTCCACGAATTTAGCGCGCACCACGCACTCGTCCATCCAAGCACCGCCGCGCTTTTCTTCCGGGCGGCTGTACGCATCTAAATAGAAATTGGCGATCGCATTTCCGGCTTCATCATCTATTCTAAAATAGCGCACGTCTTTGTGCCAGACAGGAGCTTGACCGTCCGTCGCCGTTACCGTCACGCCGAACAGCCGCTTTACTAATCCAAATAACCCCTCCAATACCTGCGGCAAAGCAAAATAAGGGCGCAATTCTTCGGCACTAAAAGCAAACTTTTCTTCCCGCTGCCTTTCCGACCAAAAACCAATATCCCAGTGCTTCAAATCCCCAGCTTCCGGCGCGCCTTTGCTGCTAGCAAAAGCTTTCAATTCTTCTAAATCTTTGACAGCAGCATCGTAGCTAGCCAAGCGCAATTCTTCTAACAAAGCTTCCACTGCTGTAACGTTAGGAGCCATTTTGCTCGCCAAGCTCAATTCGGCATAACTGCTAAATCCGAGCAAAGCAGCTTTTTCGTGGCGCAGTGTTAAAATGCGATCGGTCAAAGGCCAGTTATTCAATTCTCCGCTGCTGGCTCTGCCGATAAAAGCTTTGTACAACTTTTCGCGCAAGTCGCGGCGAGTGCTGTGCTGCATGAAAGGGCCGTAACTCGGGAAGTCTAAAGTAATCCGCCAAGGGCCGTTTTCGGCATCCGCATTTTCGGCGCCGGCGCTGCGAGCGGCTTGAGCGGCTAAACTCAACAAACTCGGCGGTAAACCGTCAATTTCGTCTTTGTTTGTGACGCTGAGGCTGAAAGCTTTGGTAGCGTCGAGGACGTGATTGGAAAATAGGGTAGTAATTTCGGCTAATTCTAATTGAATCGCATTGAAACGCTCTTTTTGCTCGCCTTCTAAACCGACGCCGGAGAGTTGGGCATCTCGGAGGGCGGCTTCGACAATTCGCTGTTGAGCTGACTCTAAGCTGTCCCAATTTTTGCTAGCCCGCAGCGCTTTAAAAGCTTCATAAAGCGGTTTGCTTTGACTGAGTTTGCTCCAAAATTTTACTACTTCCGGCTGTACTGTTTCGTGAGCCGATCGCAATTCCGGGCTATTTTTCACCCCCATCAAATGTCCGACAATGCTCCAGCTCCAATTTAAACGCTCTCCGAGCCGCTGCAAGGGTTCTACCAAGCCGCTCCAAGTCGGCTCGACAGAGGCTTCTAAGGCAGCTAACTCGGCTTCTAGTTCGGTCAGCAGTTGGGTAACGGCGGGGACTACGTGTTCGGGTGCGATCGCGTCAAACGGTGGCAATCCTTTGCCAGTTAGTAACGGGTTATCAGCAATAGTTACGGTTGCGGTCATTTAATTTTGTTGTAATAGGTTTAAAACAGGTGAACTAACCAGATTAGCTTTTAAATTTGTAACACAATTATCGAAAAAGTTCGACTCCACCCGGGAGAGGAAGAGAAGGGGAGAGGGGAAAAATCTGGGAGCATCTCATTTTCGCAAAAAGTATTTTTTTTACAGTGCGAGCTTAAGAGCTCGCACTACAAATGCCAAACTCAGATGCACCAGAAAATCTTCCTTCTGACTGATGACCAATGACTGCTGTTGACTGCTGTTCGGGAGCGGGGACAGCACTAATGACTGCTGTTTGCGAGCGGGGACGCTCGCGCTCGCACTAATGATTGCTGTTCGCGAGCGGGGACAGCACTAATGCCAACTGTCAACTGTCAACTGTCAACTGTCAACTGTTTTGTGTGTGCTGCAACTCCTTGACAACCGAGATTAAGCGCTTGAGATGAGGTTTGACAACTTCTTGCTGCTCGTGTTCCAAACGGTGGATTTGAGCTTGGACTACAGACAAATCTGGAGTCGATTGATGTGCGGGAGCTTGCAATTGGTTTTGCAAATTGGCGATGACTTTCTGGATTTCCAAAAATCGAGTATTTACTACTTCCCAGTCGTCTCGGGTGAGTGCAGTTTCTGCCAAGCCTTTCGTCGCGCTTTGCAGTTGTTCTATCGCCTGTTCCACAGCTTGAAGATTTGTCGGTTGGCCAACAGATAAATCTTGCAGTTGTACGCTCACCTGCTGGCGAACATCAAGGACAGCAGAAGCGACAATTTCTTGCAAAGAAGCTACCGACTCTCCCAAACTCAGCAACTGCCGCTCAATGTCGATAGACTCCTCAAAAGCTGCATTCCTAGGCAATGCAGCCATTTGCTGGCGCAGCGCTGCAATATCTGCTGACAATTGCTTGCGCAATTTAACAATTACCGTCACCGCCGTTTTTTCGACCTTATTTACAGACTTTTGAACTTGACTCAGTTCCAAAGTTTGATGCACCCGCGCTTGCTGCTCGAACCGATAGCGGTTAGCCACATTCAGCGACAAAGCCAAAGTTAGCGGAGCCACCCCGTAAAAAGCTTGACCCGACACAGCCACCGCCAGTGAACCCACACCAGAGGCTGCCAGAGAGGCGTACTCTGCCAGCTCCAGCCAGTGCCTTTGAGGAAAACTTTGCCTCAAGTGGTTTCTAGCAGAGGGGTTTGGCTTGCGTGCTACTCTTTGGGTCATAGTATTTTCTCGTTGTTGGTAAGGTTGCGAGACTGGGTGGAGCATTGATTTATATCCTGTTTTCAGTTATATGTTTTAGATTATTTCGGGGCACTCTTCTATTTTTACCTTATTGAGTATGTTAAGCATGACTGGCAGATTGTTATCTATTTGCTTGTGGTCTTGCTGTCGCCCTCAATTGGGGCTGTTAAAAGCTTAACCCCAAGGCGCCCTCTATTTTACAGGACGCGGGCGCGATCGCTTGCAGGGCGCGATCGACAATCGCTGCGGAGACCAACCAAACCATGCCTAATACTATTTTAGATTTGAGAGTTGAGATTTTAGATGAAAAATTTAAAAGATGTCACCTACTAAGGATAATCGCGGTTGGGAGCTTGTCAGCGAGTTGCATTTTTGTTCGCGCACTGGTAAAATTGATTTTTTATTAATTTCTCAGCTTAAATTTACTGCCAAAATTGACAATGAAATCAGAAAAACCCGCAATTGCCGATCGGCTAAAGTCTATTTTCAGTATCACAATTTTTATTATTCTCGTCCTAGCAGTCGGCTTTTTAAGCGTGAATTTTATTTCAGCTCTCTATGCAAAATTTGCTTAAAATTAGGACTTATCCCACGGGTGTCCAAAAACCGGGTTTTTTGCGAGAATATTTCATCGCAGCCACAATTAGGTAAAAACCCGGTTTCTTTAGTTGGCGGCACTTTAGCTACGCGAGATTAGACAAGAGTGCAAAAATCAGAGAAGGGCGTAGCATTTGGACATAAAATCTTAG
>NZ_JAUBOJ010000188.1:0-8366 GCF_036700185.1 Microcoleus sp. BM001215392
CAACGCCGACACCAACGCCAACACCATCGGTAACGCCAATAACTAATAACATCCCAAATGATGACTGCATCTGCGACAAAATTGACTATCCCAATCTAAACCAACCAAACAGAGTTGAAAACACCATACTCGGTGTATCCGCAATTCAAATAGGTACTGCTAAAAACGATGAATTACTGGGTAGCAACAAAGGCAATATATTCGATGCTAAATCCGGGGATGATAACTTATATGGTGGCGATAGCGGCGACATCCTCAACGGCAACGTAGGCAATGATTTTATCAGCGGTGGTAGTGGAGCTGACATCCTATTTGGAGATGAAGGAAATGACATCATTCTGGGTGAATTTGGCAAGGATTTAATCTTTGGAGGTAAAGGGAATGACTCGATAAATGGCCGCGAAGATGATGACATCGTTTATGGAAATCGAAATGATGACTTCATTGATGGTGGTAAGGGTGATGACACCTTATTTGGAGGCAAAGGGAATGACATCATCCTTGGTAGTGAAGGTGAGGATTCGCTGTTTGGAAATCAAGGTGATGACACGATCTGCGGCGGGGGTGGCGATGATTTGATCGGCGGTAATGAAGAAGCAGATATCCTAGGAGGCTGTGAAGGAAATGATACTATTTATGGAGGGGAAGATAACGATACTCTGATGGGCGGGAAGGGCGACGATGTTCTTTACGGAGATTTGGGAAATGATAGTTTGATTGGCGGTAGCGGTAACGATCTATTTGTCTTAAAATCAGGTCAAGGATTTGACAGAATCGGTGATTTTACCGTGGGTCAAGATTTTATTGGATTGACCGGAGGTTTGAGTTTTGGTCATTTAGCAATAACTCAAAATACTCAAGGAGCTCTGATTAAAAACCTCTTGACAGGTGAGCAGTTAGGTGTTCTGGTTGGAGTGAATGCGAATCAGATAACATCTGCTAATTTCATGCTGGTTTAGGGAAGCATAAAAAGTAGGCGCGTGCGCAGCTTCACGGACTTTCCCAAATCAAGAGCGCACCGGAATGACTGTCAACTGTCAACCAGGGCGGTTTAATTCTCCAAAAAACGGGGATTTTGTAGGGGTAGTGCCCCCGTGCCTACCCCGCCCACAGACGATTTAATGCGGGCTTTAGGCCTCCGGGCCGGCACGGGGGCGCGGCCCCTACAAAGAATGAAACAGCCCTGACTGTCAACTGTTAAGTGCCAGTTATCTAATTGTCCCCGGGCGAATCAGTTGCGGCGAAACTCACCGCATAACACGATTCTCGGGAAGGGGTGTTCAACCCTTTCCACTCTATAGCAATCCTTTTGTGGGGCGGGCTTCTAGCCTGCCCCTGAAAGCTTATTGAAAATGGTGCAATATTTCAGGGGAAACCGAAATTGCATCAAAGCATTTCCTCCTTTAGGCCGATCGTCAAAACTGTACAGTGCGATCGCGCCACTCAATCCAATTTATCTAGATTAGAGCCATCAACATATTTTAAACCAAAGATTTATGAACTTCACAGCCCGACTCACACAAATTAGCTTGCTCGGTTTAATGCTATTGGCCAGCAATCCAGCAGCAACTTTTGCTCTCGAACAATCGAGCCGCACCGCAGTAACAGCGTCTCGCACTGAAACAATACAAATAGCTAACGCATCGACTCCCGAAAAACTGGTGAGGGATTTTTGTATTGGCAAAGGGCAGAAAGTGGAAAACTATTTCGAGACTAGCAAATTTCGTATTTATCTGTGCTACAACAGAGCCAATCAACTATATTATTACGGCGTAAAGAAGAGTAATGGCAACACGATCGCCCTGCGTGCACGTCGTGAAGAAGGGACTGGTTATGTCGCCAAAAATGGCGCTTACGAGTACATTGTTACAGGAGCTAGCCTCAGTGTTTATAACAATGGCAAACGCATTTTGGAACAACGAGTAATTCGCTCCTTCTAGTATTTAAATGCGAGAGCTGTTAGAGCCCCGACTTCCCAGAAGTTGTCGGGGCTCTATCTCGTTTGTCTGCGCCGGCAGACTTCGCTTGACTCGCTTTGCGGTTTCAACCGCCGCATAATCTGAAACTAAAAAAACCCTCCCCAACAAGGAGAAGGGAGGGTGAATAAGAGAGTTATAAATTAAGGTTTTTGCCGAATTAACAATAAATCGTCACATCCTCGCCGCACTCGTCAGCCAAATAACACAAAGCACGAAACCGCAGCCCAACCACTTGCTCGTAAAGCGGGTTTAACTTGCACAGCGGCGGAATGTGAAATAAAGTGCGATCGCAAATTTTGACTTCCCGCTCAAACGGACACTGGCTGGGAATAAACTTGCAGAGAAACCGAGCTAATTTTTGACTTTTAATTGCAGTATTGTCAAGCCACTGTTTCAGCGGATGCAACAAGTCAAAGCGCGGCTTGCGGCCGTAAGGTTGAGGATTTGTAGCGACACTAACAGGGGTTTTTTCTTTGCCATGCCATACCCAAATTGGCAGAATTCGATGGGACTGTGTATTCTCAAATACGTTCATATTTCTCTGTTCCTCTGTTACAACGAGGTGCCAAGAACTCTTTGTAGAGCTGGTACGAGATTTTGTCTACAATAAGTACCTACAGCAGCTCGTTTTGCTTTACCGGATGAAACTTCTTGAATTAATGACTCGATCCTCGAAAAGTAGTTCCTGATTTTTTTTGAGAGACGGTGTGCGATCGCCAAACTGTCCTCATTGGCAGCCCCAGGATTTATCTATGGGCTAAAAACTCTGCCTTTTACATTCAAGCTTCAACCTTCAGTTAACTCTCCTTTTGTAGTTCCTCTACGATAATGACGCATCAAGGTGAATAATTCCATGCGTGAAAATGCGGAATTTTCAATCAAAGTTATAATAGTTTCAAATAAGCACGGCGCTGCAAAAAACCCTGAAACCCAGCGCCAACCGTCGCTGCGTACGCGCGTGCGTAGCTATCCCTCTTCGTGAATCGGCCAGAAACTCCTACAATTAAAAATAATCGGCATTACCGCCATCCCAACCCATGAGCAACCCAGAAACCAAATCTGTCACCCGCGAATTGCAAAGCCACGCAGTTATTCTCGGCGGCTTCGTCTCCCTCCTGTGGATAATCGAGATTCTCGATGTATTCGTGTTTAGAGGCGCGCTGAATGCCTACGGAATCCGCCCCCGCAGCATCGACGGACTTGAAGGCATCCTCTTGATGCCTTTTTTACACGGTAGTTTTGCTCACTTAGCCGCCAATACCCTCCCGTTTCTGACATTTGGCTGGCTGATTATGCTGCGAGAAATTAGCGACTTTTTTATAGTTAGTGCTATCACTGTGTTAGTCAGCGGATTGGGAGTTTGGCTGACAGGCGCGCCCAATTCTGTGCACATTGGTGCCAGCGGATTAATCTTTGGTTACTTCGGATTTTTGCTGTTGCGGGGCTATTTTGAGCGCAGCTTTACGTCTATTGCGATATCTGTAATTGTCGGTTTTTTCTACGGCAGTTTAATCTGGGGAGTTTTGCCCTCACAGCCTGGTGTTTCCTGGCAAGCGCATTTCTTTGGCTTTGTCGGCGGGATATTAGCAGCTCAACTTTTGGGGCGGCAGAAACGGAAAGTATAGCAGAAGGAAGTTTGGCAACGAACAATGTACGGGATGTAACGGATGTAAAGGATAGAAGCAAGACTTGTCCGCATTTTAACCGCTGATTCTTCAACCCGCTCTTAAGCTGGTTTTGTCTGTATAGAAGCGGTTTCAACGGCTGTTTTATCTAATAAAAATTCTACTTGCGCCGGCAAGCACACAGTAAAAATCGAACCGCCACCTAACTGGCTTTGAACTTGCATATCACCGCCCATCATCAAGCAAAAGTGACGGCTAATTGTCAATCCCAAACCCGTGCCGCCGTACTTGCGGGTAGTTGAGGCGTCGCCCTGCATAAAAGCTTGAAATAAATTCTGCATTTGTCCGGGGGGAATCCCAATACCAGTATCAGCTACGCGGAAAATTATTAAATCGGAAGGTTCTGCTATTTCTTGAGTTGTTAAGCTGTCATGTTTAACTCTTTCAATGGACAGGGTAATAGTCCCGCCTTCGGTAAATTTTGCGGCATTGCTCAGCAGGTTGAGCAATATTTGACGAGTTTTGGTAATGTCGGCATACATCATTCCCAAGTCGCCAGCATAATTAACTTCAAACTTATTAGAGTTTTTTTCTACCAATGGTTCGACTGTAGAAGCTACCTCGTCAATTAAATGAGCTGGATTGAAAGTTTCTAAATAAAGTTCCATCCGCCCCGCTTCTATCTTAGAAATATCGAGAATGTCGCTAATTAAAGATAACAAGTGTTTGCCGGCTGTTTGAATTTTCTGCAAGTCGGGGATAAAATCTTCGTGGCCCAAATCCTCGGCGTCTTCTTTGAGCATCTCGCTGTAACCGATAATCGCGTTGAGGGGTGTACGCAATTCGTGGCTCATATTGGCTAAGAATGAGCTTTTGGCTTGGCTGGCTGCTTGAGCGGTTTGAGCTACTTGTTGGAATTCTTCTGCTAATTTGCGCTGGGTAATGTCTTCAGCAATGCCGACGATGCGGTAAATTTCTCCTGTTTCGTTACGGACTGGAAAAGCCCGATCGCGCACCCAGCAAACTGAACCGTCAGATCGCACTACCCGATACTCCTCATCATAATCCCCCCGCACCTGTTTTTCAAAGGCAGCCTCAACGCGATCGCGATCGTCCGAGTGAATAGCATCCCAAAAAGCCTCCGGATGTGACTGCAAACTCTCACAGCTCAAATTCCATATTTTCTCACAAGCAGGGCTGACATAAATTATCTGCTTTTGATTTGGTTCTCTAATCCAAAATACCTCATTAATATTTTCTGCCAACTGGCGAAACCGTTCCTCGCTGGCTCGCAACTGCTCCACAGCACTGTGAAACTCTGTCACATCTTGAACCAGCGATGCCACCCCAATTATACGGCCATCAGCATCAACCAAAGTCGTATTGTACCACTCGCAAAGAATAATTGTGCCGTCCTTTCTAAGGTTTTGGTTAATGCTACTAACTCCTCCTTGATTAGTAAGCAAAGTTATAGATAGTTCCCTGACATACTCCTTCGCACTGTCAGGAACTATGAGCTCGACTCCGTGCCGTCCCATTGCTTCCAAGCGGTTGTATCCAAAAATTCTTTCTGCTGACAAATTCCAGTCTGCAACTTCAAAATTCAGATTCCATTCTATTGCTCCCAAAGGAGTTTCATAGAGGTGCAAAGCGAGTTTTTGCTGAGACTTTTTCAGAGAGCTAATTAATTTAGTTTTATCAGCAATCGCATCTTCCACCCGATCTTCTAGAGTAGTAAACGACTCTTCCAATTGACCTGCCATCTTATTAAAAGAACGAGCTAGAACACCGACTTCATCTTCTCGTTCAACAGACACCATCAAGCGCGGATCTACCGCCATCGAGTCCCATTCTCCCCGCGACAAAGCCTGCGCAGCCTTGCTCAGACGCTGAATTGGCATCACAATCCACCTCGAAGTCACGCTCCCTACAGCCGTCGCCACCACCAAAGCACCGAAACAAAGTAACACCGTGTAACGAGTGTTGGCGTTAATGTTGTCCATAAAATCGGCTTCGGGAACCGCCACTACAATCAACCAATCGAGGCCTCTGCTGTCTGAGAAGGGCGTTACCTGTAGAAATTGCCGTTGACCGTCGATCGCAAAATCTAGCTGCTGAGAACTGTCAATCTTGCTCAAATCCCCGAAGCGTTCTGTCAAATAGCGGGCTGTCGATCGAATCAGAACGTTGCTGCTGCTGCGGGCTGCAATCCTTTTCGGAACGCCGTTGCTAACAATAAACGGCTGTTGCGAAGTAGAATTTGCCACCAATTCTCCCGACTTTTCTACAATAAAAGTCTGTCCAGATTTACCAATCTTTAGGCTTCGCAAGAATTGATTGATATTGGAAAGTGTCAAGTCAGAACCGAGGATACCAATCAGTTTATTATCCTTGCTATAAACTGGTTGAGCCGCCGTAATTGCTAGTTTTGGAGTGTCAAAATAAGTATAAATTTTTGTCCATGTCGGCTTGCGGGCTCGCACCGGAGCGATGTACCAAGGTCGGGTGCGGGGGTCGTAGTTGGGAGTAGTTTTTACTATCTTGGTTGATTCGCCTAACTTGGACGGCGTGTAGGTGTGAAAGTTATAGCCAGTAGATTTATTAGAAGTCCGAACTTGCAACTGGGCATCGTCGAGCCGTTCAACTCCAATGAAAGTTTTTTGTTCGGAGCCAAATTGAATGTAGCTAATTTTATCAAAGGTTTGAAGTTGTTTGCAGAAGTAGCTGCGCAAACTAACTTCATCCTGCACGTTCAAAATGCCGAGATTGATGGCATCGACATTGAGCTGATTGATTTGGTGAGGGGTTTCGATATAACTGTAAATGTGTTGCTGGATGCGCGATGTGACTTCGGCGCGCAGTTGTGCGGCAACATCATTGACAGCTATGCGCCCGTTGCGCAGCGACAGCCACCCAGTCAACCCTACCGCAGCGAAAGTCTGGATGGCAAAAGGCACTACAAGGAGGATGCGAATTGGCACTTTGCGCGACGTTTTGAAAATCTGGTCTCTCAGATATCTAATTGGCATGATGAAGCAGAACTATAACGAACCCGCAACGTTTTGGTAAATTACAACCTGATGAGGGCAGATTTTGAAATTGAGATTGTTTTCTATGGCAAAGTGCTTTTAACAACTCAGAATCTGCCGCTGGTAACTGAATGGTTAACGACTGCCACCGCCATCTTAGCGCGATCGCGCGCTTTGTCAGGGCGATCGAGATTAATAGAGTATCACTCCTAGACTGAATGTAGGCGCTGATACTATTTGAGATTTTACCTTTGAGATTGGGTAGTTTGCGCTCGCACTCCCAGCATCAGAAACTGGTTTTTTTCTGGCATCTACTTCGCTGCATCCGACAGATAGACTAAAGAACCAGGTTTCTGAGAGTCGAAGCGCGATCGCCCTGACCAAGTTTTAGCGGTAACTTTAATTAACATCTTCACAACCAGGTACTTTTGATAGAGCGCAAGTTAATTCCGAGTTGGTACAATAGCCATAATAGGATGCAACGCCGCGGAGGCATGGATGATGAACGCAGTTATTGCTAGTCTTGGCACTGCTCTCGGACTGAGCTCAATTTTGATCGCTTTAACCCCGGCGGTTATAGCCCAACAAATACCGCAACCAGCGCCCCAAACTTCGGAAACGACTTTATCTGGGGACTCTCTCAGGACTGTCGAGGACAGAACCGTAGACTCGGACTACCAAAACTTGATTGGCGAATCAGAAACGGCCGCTAATTCTGCTATTCGCGATCGCAGCTTGGGCGACAGGTTTCGCCTCAAAGTCGGTCCAGAATTGGAATTTATTACTACTCCTTCCGACGCCCAGCGCCAAGGAAATCCGGTTCCGATCAAACCCAGCGACAGCGGCACAGAAGCGGGAGTTCAGCTTCTGCTAGGACTTTAGCAATTTTCCATGAATTGATGTCAAGCAAACGAGCGATCGCACACTGCCATATTTGAAGCTTTCAGCTCTTGTGACTGCGATCGCTTTTTTCTATGAGTTCGATCGCAAGTTTTGTGCGCTTTCCATCACAGCAGAGTGTCTATTCTGAACCTAAAATTGGGGCTATTAAACATCGAATGCAGCCCGATTAGATACGTATCTTTACAATAGCGCATAAAACAGGCGTTGAAGGTCATGGGAAAGGCTCAACTGATCGATTATTTGCGGGGAGAGTTGGCGATATCGAGTTCTGCGATCGCCGTTGCTCTCAGACACGACGAACCAGATGCCGGTCAACTGCCGATGGTGCTGTGGCAGTACGGATTAGTTACGCTAGAACAGTTAGACCTAATTTTTGATTGGCTGGAAACTCAGTCGGTTTAATAATTTAAAATCCTGAGTTGAAAAACATGGATATCAGATTTTCATTCAGTTGACCGCTGGAGAGTTGACCAAAAAGGAAAAAGATTCGAGTAATGAATAGTCTTCTTTTAAAGTTCTCCCGATCGGGGTTCTGGCTTTAAACCAATTATTCCTGGTAGATTTTTCAGAAAGAAAGCTTACACAAACGGTCGTCGAAAATTATCGGGTATAGGGTTGAGTGTTGAGGTTGAGATTGAGGTTGATTTTTTACCTTTGGGTAATATCTAAATATGCGGTAGGGATGCAGCACTGCTGTGTCCCTATTGTTATGGCTCCAGACAGCATAAAACAAGCCCCAGCAACTTTTATGTGGCCGGGGCTTGTCTGATTAAATTTGGTGGCGGGAAGTGGATTTGAACCACTGACCTTCGGGTTATGAGCCCGACGAG
>NZ_JAUBOJ010000188.1:8466-13709 GCF_036700185.1 Microcoleus sp. BM001215392
ACCTTCGGGTTATGAGCCCGACGAGCTACCAGGCTGCTCTATCCCGCGTCGCTTTGTCTACTCTCTAATATAAACATACCTTTGGGAAAATTGCAACCCCTAAATCAAAAAAGTTTTGAGATTGTAGGAGGGGTTGCTGAAATCGGCGAGCGAATCTCGATCGCACTAAAGCATCGAAACTTCGCCAACCACCTCTAAACGCTTACAATCGCTGAGAGTCAGGTAAGTGTCCGAGAGAGTTTCGGCGATCGTCGCAGTAATCCATCCCAACTGCTTGAGCAAGTGAATCGCCACAGCAAACTGAGCGCGCTTGCCCCCATCCGTGATTTTAATTGCCAAGCCCATGCCTTCACCAACCCGGCCAATGCACTGCACTCCCTCAGCGCCGGATTTGCTGACCAATTCCCCTTGAGTCAAGCGCATCAGTTCCGTGTCAAATTTGCCGTCACCGGCAACCATCGTCGGGTGGTGAGTCATAGCGCGGACAATCCGCTCCATATCCACATTGTCGCCGGAGGCCAACTTAGCGTACAAAGACGCCATTTGTCCCAACTGCAACAGATAGGTAGGAGCGCCGCAGTCGTCGCGAGCGCTAATAAACTCTTCGGCAGGCATGGCTAGCAAGTCAGCCACCTTGCCCAAAATAAGCTGCTGGACAGGATGTTTGCGCCGCAAATAAGTTTCCAGAGGCCAGTGCAGTTGCTGGCAGACAGCCAGCATTCCGGCGTGTTTCCCGGAACAGTTGTATTGCAGGGCGCTCTTTTTGCCTTCAGGAATGGGGCATTGAAGTTTGGATGGGTCAATGTCGCAGCGCCACAGGACGTTAAACACTTGTCGCGATTGCTCGATCGTACCTTGATGGGAACTGCAAATAATTGCTAAATCTCGATCGGTCAATTCGTAGCGTTCCAAAGTGCCGCTAGCCGTCACAGCCAAAGCTTGAAAAGGTTTGAGTGAAGAACGCACAAATGTCGCCGTTTCTGAGTTACCGGCAACAGAAAGAACGCGGCCGCGTTTGTCGCAGACAGCAGCCTGGGCGCGGTGCTTCGATTCGGGAATACCTTCGCGCAGCAATGTGACTTCAAGTTCGGGAGCTTGGGTTCGTTTTCCCCTTGTCATATCAATTTTAGATTTTAGATTTTAGATTTTAGATTGGGGTGAAAGAAGTTTTGAGTTGTTAGTTGTGAAGTTAATCTTTTGGTGATTGTTGGTAACTCAAAACTATCGGGCGGGCAGAAAACTGCGCCGCCCCTACGACTCAAAACTTCCCTTTTACCATGAACGATTACACAAAACTCCAAATTAGTCCCCCAGCAACCAGCAATACTGTCAAACCATAAAATGTCTGCCGCAGACGCTTGAGAATTGGTTCTAGTTCGTAGTTGACTATCAATTGGTCTTGAACTAAAACTTCGGGAGTTTTAGGCCAAGCTTGACAATCGTACCAGCCAGACTCTTCGTAGACGACTGTGGGATTTGAAAGGCGCGATCGCACGTAGAACCAACCCAAGTAAAGCCGCAGCAAAGCTAATCCTAGAATAAAACCGGCACCAGCGGCAGCGCACAGGGCAAACTGAACTGGATACTTACCGGGAGCAAAGCTGGCTGCTGCTAATGGCCCTGATACCAAGCAACTCCAACCGCACAGCCAAGCTAGTTTTGCCAGATATGCGGGCCAGTTGAGAGTTACCCAGCTAAAAAACCAGGATTCTGTAAGTTCTTGGTATTCATTAACCGGGCGCTGTTCTTCTGGAACAGGACAAATAGAAATAGAAGCGTTTTTCACATCAGCGTTCCTCTCGGTGCGGGGGAAAATTCAATTTGTTCGGCGTGTCCCCAGAACGCTTCTAAGTTGTAAAATTCGCGCTCTTGAGGTTTCAAGATGTGGATAATCACGTCGCCGTAGTCCATGACGACCCAACTGGCGTCTGATAGCCCTTGTGTACGCAGCGGCAAGCGTCCCCATTCTTCCTCTACTTGGTCGGCGATGGCTTGCGAGATGGCTCGTACCTGGACGTTGGAAAATCCGGTGACGATCGCAAAGTAGTCAGCTAGATAGCATACTTCTGCGACGCCCAGCAATACAATATCAACGGCTTTGCGATCGTCAGCAGCTTGTGCAGCGGTCAATATCAGGCCGCGGGCTTCGTCTGGGATGGTGGCGTCGGTTACTGTGGACTGAGCCCGGGAGTATTCGAGTTGGGTTAAATCTGACATTAAGTGTTTAATTTCCTAATTGAGAGAGTAAAGGGGAATGGGTACTTTGACGCGATCGATTGTTGGCAGTTTGAGCAGGGAAATAGGAGTTAGATTCAAGCCAAAAGTAAGTACAGGATTGCTGATAAATTTTACTTTTAACTTGTGATTTGTTCGCTCGACTTTCCTGTCGAATTTCCTATTTCGGGCGATTGGGCGCGAGCCATTTGCAGCGCCCAATTCCGCGTAAGTACGGTGCGCGGGTGAATGTAGCAGCGAGTTTCTAGCAAATATTTAAGAGAATAATCGCTAGTTTGCCACACCGCTGCATAAAGATTTTGCAAGCTTGCTTGGCGCAGCGCTTCTAGTTCGGCGGTGTTGCCGCGGCTCGGCTCTATAGTATCTGCTACAAATACGGTACAACTAAGCTGGCTCATGTTTGGTCGGCCGAGGGTATGATTGGCGATTGCGTCCAAAATTTCTCGATCGACCACCCCGAATTCGTCTCTAGCAACGATCGCGCTGGCGTCTGCGTGCAGCAAATGCGGGTGTGCTTCCAACACTGAGTCTAACTCTAAACCTTCCTTCTGAGCCATTTGCAGCAGTAGTTGGGGTTTAAAGTATTTTGCTGCGTCGTGGAGCAATCCTGCCTCTCGGGCTTTTGCTTCGTCTATGCCGTAATGGCGAGCCAAGTCTCCTGCTGTCTGTTCGACTCCGAGGATATGTGTGATGCGGGCGGCAGGAACGCGCTGTGTGAGCCAAGCTAGGACTTTTTCGCGATCGAGTGCAAGTGTCAAATATTAACTCCCAAATTGTTGGATCTATTATTTTAGCGTTTTGTTTTAATAGACTGCGGTGTCGGTTACGCAGGGGTGCGGTGGCTTCTGGGATGGCCAGAGGTGAAGGGGGCGATCGGTTCTACTCGAACAATTCAAAGATGTGTTAAAGTTAGTGGCTGTAACGACAAATTGTAGTTACAATGTTTAGTAACAATCAAGGTATGGAATTTGAGTGGGATGAGACTAAACGTCTTACCAACCTTAGCAAACATGGCATTGACTTTATCGACGTTCCAGTAGTTTTTGATGGAGAAATCGTGACGGTTGAGGACTAACGATTCAGTTATGGGGAGCAAAGGTTTGTGACATTTGGTTTGTTGCAAGGGCGAGTAGTCGCTATCGTCGATACAGAACGAGAGGAATGTACCCGCATTATTTCCGCTAGAAAAGCAACTAAATATGAACAACGAATTTACTTCGAGCAAATCTCAAACTGATTGGGAACGCCTAGATGCCATGACAGATGAAGATATTGACTTATCCGATTGCCCTGAAATTACGCCTGAAATGTTCGCGAAAGCATTAGTTCGGCGAGGTTTGCCCAACCGTAAGACAAAAGCTCAAGTGACCTTACGCATTGACAGTGATGTTTTGGAGTGGTTTAAATCTCAAGGTCGTGGTTATCAAACCCAGATCAACACCTTACTGAGAGAATACATGAAAGCCCATCAATAATGGATTTGCTATTTTTTGTAATTATCTCATTTTTTTTACTTTTAGTTAGTGCCATTAAAGGTTATTTTGTGGTTTATCCGCTGCTAGCTTCTATGGCAATTTTTATTGTCATTTTGTTAAACAGGGGATTTCAACTAAAAAGCTTAATCAAAATGGCTGTTGCAGGAAGTCAAAAATCTTTTTCAGTCATCGGTATTTTACTTTTAATCGGCGCAGTCATGGCTGTGTGGATGGCTGCGGGGACGGTTCCGGTGCTCGTATATTGGGGAATTAAATTAATTAGCCCTCAGTATTTTATATTTTGGGCATTTGTCTTAACTAGCATGGTTTCTGTGCTGCTGGGAACTTCCTTTGGCACTGTGAGTACGATCGGCATTGCTTTAACGATCGCAGCCAAGGACAGCGGTGTCAATCCCAATACGCTCGCCGGAGCAATTATTGCCGGAGCTTATTTTGGCGATCGGTGTTCTCCGATGTCTTCTAGTGCTAATTTGATTGCCACTATTACCCGCACAGAAATTTATACTAACATCAAAAATATGGCGGTAACAGCTTTTTATCCGCTGATATTTTCCAGCATCTTCTATTTGATTTTATCCCTAACAAATCCCGTTGAAATTGCTGGCAAAAACCTGGCTGTCGAAATTGGCAAAGCCTTCAATCTTAACTGGATAACTTGGCTGCCTGCCTTGACAATCTTAATTTTTTGTGTGTTGCGAGTAGAAGTCAAAATTGCTATGGCTGTTAGTATAATTGCCGGAAGTGCGATCGCCCATTTCGTCCAAGGTTATTCGGCGATCGAGATACTGCAATTTGCGATCGGCGGATTTAAGTTAGAATCAACTTCTAGTTTAAAAGATATTGTGGCTGGAGGAGGCATTTTGTCGATGGTCAAAGTTTCAAGTGTTGTAATTGTATCAACAGCATTTGCAGGCATTTTTGCGGGAACCAGAACACTAGAATTTATTGAAGTTTATCTCAACAAAGTTCGCTCCAGAGGCGATTTATTTTTAGCAACGACAGCCATCAGCATTTTATCAGCCGCATTTGGCTGCACCCAAGCTATCGCCATTCTCCTGACTCATCAGCTCGTTGAAGACAAATACCGAAAAGACGGATTAGATGATTATCAAGTTGCTGTAGACTTGGAAAATACCGCTGTTGTAATTTCTCCATTAATTCCTTGGAATATTGCCGGATTAGTGCCTGCAACAATCTTAGGCGTTAATTCAGATTTTATCCCTTATGCTGTTTATTTGTATCTCATTCCTTTATTTAACTTGATTCAACTGAAGCTGGCTAATCCACCTCATAAAAATTAACCAAAATTCAGATACATCTTGCATTCATTCTCTCGCTTTTCCTAAAATTATCGCCGTTCATCTGTATTGCATCGGCAGCATAACACTTATGCGACGAGTAGAAATACTCACAAATACTATGTCCCTGATTAGTCCATAATTAAATATGTTTACCACTCACAGAAAAATCATGAATCCAGAGAAACAAAGAAAGCTGCAAGAATATACCAGA
>NZ_JAUBOJ010000189.1:0-3867 GCF_036700185.1 Microcoleus sp. BM001215392
ATTTAAAATTTGGGTTTTAATTATGTCAACAAAGCGCATTCTGGTAATTGATGATGAACCAAACCTTTGCAGTGTGATTCAGGCTTGTCTAGAACATTTAGGTGGCTGGATTGTGCTGGTTGCGCCTGACAGCAGCCAAGGATTGGTTTTAGCTGAAACTGAGGTTCCTGACGCTATTCTGCTCGATGTGATGATGCCTGATATGGATGGAGTTACTCTGTTTGGTTTGCTACAAAAAAATGTTGCTACTCGGGGGATTCCGGTGATTTTTTTGACTGCTAAGGTGCAGGCGATGGATTTGAACGAGTTTGCTGATTTGGGGGTAGCAGGGGTGATTGCTAAGCCTTTCGATCCGATCGGTTTGGCGCAGCAAGTTGCGGATATTCTGGGTTGGGAAATGTCGGCTTAAACTGCCGAAAAGTTCAAAATCAGTGGTTGAAACCAGGTTTATACAAACGAAGAAAAACTCAGCGGTTGAAACCAGGTTTATACAAACTTTCGTCGGCAGTAAGGCAGACGGTCGAATTAAGGGGGCATTACAGGCGATCCGTGCGATCGCAAATTTGGTTTATGGTTCTCAATTTCTTGCTAAAATCTCGAAATTATGTTAATGAACTGGCTTTCTGTGTGGAGGAAGTTATAGTTTTTGCGGCTGTTTTCAGAATTTCCTCATTTTTTTGATATAGCTTTGAGATCGATCGGTGATTGGTTACTTCAAACCCCGATTCCCTAGAAGTTCCAGAGATGACTTCAGGGAGTCGGGGTTTTTTGTTTTGTGTAAAGTCGAGCGCCCACCGCCGTATTTATACTGAGACAAACTGATCTCTAAGTTACACTTGCCTTGGATCGATCGACCAAATTGTGTAAGCCATACTCGGTAATGCAGTGAAGTTGGTTGGGTAAATACGCGGTTTATGCTTAATTTTTGTAATATTTCGTTCACCCAAAGTATATTGATCGAAAAAATGATGGTCTTCATAATTTCCTCAGATTTTTTAGATAATGTCTATTCTAGGTTCTTGAGTTGAAGGTCGCACTCTCAGCAGCATCCTGCTGCCACAGAACGAACCTGTTATCAGGGGAGTTTGGGTGAGTGGCGATACTTTCGATTCACGGCGCGGCTACAGCACAACCAACTTGAATCAGTCAGGGGTCAGGGACTGCATACCAAATAAACTGGATTTTTTAACCGCGAAAAACCTGGTTTACGTGCAATTTCTATAAGTGTTGGCATTAGCACTCAATCAACAATAAATTAATAACTGTGGATGTGATTCGCACTGTCGAATAACACCAAAAAACAAGTGGATAAATTTGTCAAAAGCCAAACAGGCTCGCGCCAACTTGGAGTAAGTTTTTTAAAGAATGTGGAGATTTTTCAAATGTCAGATCGGGAATTTTATAAAGGTAACAGTCAGATTCTCTGCTATTACGCAAATGCTACCCACAAAATTCAGGTAGTTCGGATTGGCAATATTCCTAATTGGTACTTTGAAAGAGTGGTGTTTCCGGGACAGAGACTGATGTTTCAAGCGGCGGCAGAAGCAGTATTAGAAATTCACACAGGCGCGGTGGCAAGTGCTATTTTATCGGACAAAATTCCCTGCTACATACTGCGGGTTATAGAAGAGGTAAGTTTAGAGTCCGATCTGGTTATTCCGGAAGAAAGATGTGCTGTATTAATCCGCTAAAATTAGGGAGAAATCAGACTGACTCGATCGGGGCAACAAAGATATTAGTTAAGTAGTGTTTGGAGATAGGGGAAATGCAGAAAAATCTTGTAAATATTACCTTGGGCATAGTCACAGAGGAAGTAGGCATTATCTTGGAGTCTTATCCCAAGCATCCGTACCAACAGGCTTTTTCACACTCGGGCTTGCGGCAAGATTTAATTGCTTACGTGTTGAGCAGAGTTCCTAATAAATATACTGCGATCGACTCCCGCGACTCAGCCAACGAAAAAGTTCAGGTTCGCTGTTCTTCAGAACAGTTGCTGCACATAGAAAATTTGATTCATACTGGCATTCGCGACTTGCTGCACAGCTATCCGAAGGTAGATTACCGGCTACCCGCACAAGTTAAATCGGGTTCGAGAGTTGGTAGTTGGTTGTGATAGTTTGCGGTAATTGAGGGAGATGCCGAAATTCTCGGCACTCTCGATCGCCCTCGTCGATCTAGAATTGTCTGTGCGATCGATCGCGATCGAGACTTTTGGTAATCGCAGCAGCCGTCGCAAGGGCCATTAGGGTTGACGGCACAGCGCATAATTTCCGATCGAGCGTTAAAGTAGCAGAATCACCTCTACAGGTAAAGTATTTTGTTCCATGTGCGGTGCCGCAAGCGAGTACAAGCTGATGGTATCGCAGTCTCCGTGTTTGTAGTCAGGACTTCAGTCCTCTGATTTTTATGAGGACTGAAGTCCGAACGATCAAACCTTTAAAAGCATTTTAGGCAATCAAAACTCCCAAAAATATCTCATTCCTTCCATGATTCCCCCAGCGCAAGCAGAACCAGCTAAATAATGATTTTTTGTGCCGCATTCGCGATACCATGCTAAGAGTTCGGACAGAGCGTTAGCAACGATTACTCCGCGAACATCCTGTTCAAACATACTGATATCGTTGCCAGAATCGCCGCAAACTAAGGTTGCATCAGAAGGAATTTGCAGGCGTTTTTGTAAATAAGTCAAGGCATTGCCCTTGTTGCTAGTTTGCGGTAAGATATCTACATCGCGGTTGCTGCTAAAAATGATTTGAGCTGCCAGTTTCGATGCAGTTAACTTTTGTTGCAATTCCTGGACAATAGAGGTATTTTCTGCTGCTGGTTCCAGGCAATAACTGATTTTCCAAGGATTTTGTTCGGCGAGGGATTGAGGTTGAAGCTTCTTAAACTGCTGAGCTAAAGAGGCGATCGCCATTTTATCCCAATCTTGAGACATATATTCCGCCCAATCTAAATCTAGGGTTGCGTTTTGGTAAATTTCGCTGCCTACACCTGCGATTATATAGTTTGGTGCTAGCAGTTGCTTTTGGGCAATTAATTGGCAAGTTGAAGCATGGGAACGCCCGGTAGCGTAAACTAAACAAATTTGCGATCGCATTGATTGCCAGCGCTGGTTTAATATTTGAGTTGCTGCGTCGTCTCCGACTAATGTATTGTCTAAATCTGTGATTAATAAGAAATTCATTTTTTGAATTAGGAATTGGTAATCGGGAATTGGGAATTGGTAATCGGGAATTGGCAATTGGTCTCAACAATCGCCTAAAAACCTTGCTGTCTTTTTTGGGTTGGCGGTGGAACAGAGGGCGTAAAGCCATCACAATTGGTCAAATTCAGGATAACTCAAGCCCAGAAGTTGCGCCCTTTGAGGGAGTCGGTCAGATAAAAGGCTGATGTGGTTGAGGTTGCAGCGTCGCAGCTATGGGCGGGAACGGATCGAGGTTGATTGAACGGTCGATCGAACTTTACCACAAGCAGATGCAGCAACAGCCCAAAAAGTAAGGGGGGCAATTCGTAAATTGCCCCCAAATGAGTTAGAAATTGCAAACTCTTCTCAGTCTGAAAAAGCTACTGAAGTCGGTACAGTGCCGACATTAGCAGCCAGACTGACACCTCTGATAAAGTCTAGCATACAACAAGACGCGGCATAAGTGATATGATTTTCCATTTTTCGATTTGAGATTTGGGAATGACTTATATGGTGTGCGGTAAATTACCCGCAATCAAGAAGGTTCGATCGTGAGGAGTTTAATGATATCATGTCGGATAGATTATCATAACAAAAACGTTTCGATCGTTCGGACTTTAGTCCGCAGCTTTTTGCGGACTAAAGTCCGCACTACTAACCAGCTTTTTGCGGACTAAAGT
>NZ_JAUBOJ010000189.1:3967-13704 GCF_036700185.1 Microcoleus sp. BM001215392
CTAAAGTCCGCACTACTAACCTTTCTGCTGCGGACTAAAGTCCGCACTACTAACCTTTCTGATTGCGGTTAATCTAGCGGATACGATATGGTGCCTCAATTCATAGCAGTCAAGTAAAAAAGCTACTTTATGTCAGTTTCTGATTATTTCAAAATTATTTAATCATCTAAAATTGCTAATTTGCCTGGTGCAAAATCGATAGAATGAGTTTAGATAATTGGAATTTCGATGATAA
Organism: Microcoleus sp. BM001215392; assembly: GCF_036700185.1. Lineage (NCBI taxonomy): Bacteria > Bacillati > Cyanobacteriota > Cyanophyceae > Oscillatoriales > Microcoleaceae > Microcoleus > Microcoleus sp. BM001215392. Next base: position 4,203 of record NZ_JAUBOJ010000189.1, read on the forward strand.
ATTCAGTACCTTTACCCGGTGCTGAGATGCACTGCAATTTGCCGTTGTGTTTTTCCACGACAATTTGGTGCGAAATTGATAAGCCCAAACCTGTACCTTTGCCTACGGGCTTTGTGGTAAAAAATGGATCGAACAAACGGACGATATTATCTTGGGGAATCCCAGGGCCGTTGTCTTGAATCCGAATGCGAATGCTCTTGTCGTCAATTGTTTCTGTTTTAATGGTGATGGTTGGATCGTTAATTGGGTGGTTTTTGCCGGAATTGCTGCTTTCTTCCAAGGCGTCGATCGCATTTGCTAAGATATTCATGAATACCTGATTTAACTGTCCGGGATGACATTTTATTTGTGGCAGTTCTCCGTATTCTTTAATCACTTCAATGCCCTGCCAGTGTGCCTTGGCTTTCAGCCTGCTGTTCAACATTAACAAGGTACTGTCTAAACCTTCGTGAATGTCGGCAGACTTGAATTTCGCTTCGTCGGCCCGGGAGAAATTGCGCAAAGTTTGAATAATTTCTACAATGCGATCGCATCCTGTGTGCATCGAATTCAGCAATTTTGGCAAATCTTCGGCGAGAAATTCTAAGTCTATATATTCGGCTTCTTTCTGAATCTTTCCTGGGGGATTTGGGTATTCTTCTCGATACATCTGCACGATATCTAACAAGTCGAGAACGTAGCCGCGGACGTGGCAGAGGTTGCCGGCAACAAAGCCAACTGGGTTGTTGATTTCGTGGGCAATTCCTGCTAGCACTTGTCCGAGGGAAGACATTTTTTCGGTTTGGACTAACTGCATTTGAGTTTGCTGCAATTCGCGCAAAGCTGTTTGCAATTCTCTTGATTTTTGCCGATCGCGATCTACCGAAGCGGCCCGTTCTTCCTCAACTCCGATCGCCCCAGCGATAATTCCGATCAGCTTGCAGTCGGCTTCTGTGGGCGCGATCGACTCGGTGTAGATGACGCACATCACACCCACGTAATTGTCGCCCAGCCGCACTGCTTGTCCCAGATAGCTTTGCAGTTGGTAGCGAATGACGACAGGATCGATTTGGCCGTAGATAGTGTTCTGCAAGTCACGAATGACCACAGCCCGATCGCTGGCTTGGTGGCATACATCGGTGCAGATGTGCCCTTCGGCGCGATCGACCTCGGGGTAGTCCGGCGGTGTTTGCCAAGTCGCGATCGCGCGCAATAGCCCGCCACCGACGCGGCTGTAGATGGCGCTGCTGCCGCCCAAAAGCTCTCCGGCTAAGGCTGTCAGGCGCTGGATGTTGTCAGCCGCGTCGGTGGTGAATCCCAAAAAGCACTCGTTGATTTTGCTGAGGCGGTACTCTGCTTGCCGGCGCGCCGTCATGTCGCGCGAGTTGATGACAATTCCGCTCACAGCGGGGTCTGCTAGCAGGTTAATGCCGACTGCTTCGAGAAAACACCAAGAACCGTCAACGCGCCGGAAGCGACCTTCTAGGGCGATGGGATCGCCGGGATTTGCCAGCAGTTTTTCGATGTCTGCCATCACCAATGACAAATCGTCAGGGTGGATCGAATCGAGGACAATTCGATCGATCAGTTCCTCTGGTTCGTAGCCCAAAACTGTTTCTACAGAAGGGCTTTCGTAAACAATGCGCCGCTCCTCGTCGAGGATGGTAATGATGTCGGAACTGTTGAGAATTAGCGATCGCCACTTAGCTTCATTTTGCAGTAAAGCTGATTCGGCAAGTTTGCGATCGGTAATATCCTCGACCATTTCTAGAATAAACTGCGGTGTGGCGTGACTGCTGTGGATGACAGAGGCGCTGAGGCGTCCCCACCTGATGCTGCCGTTTGGGCGGAGGTAGCGCTTCTCGATTTGGTAAGCTTGGCGTTCGCCCAAGGCCAACTGTTGGCGCAACTGGCGATCGGACTGTGCGTCTTCCGGGTGCGCCCACTCGTCGAGTCCAACGCCGCGCAGTTCGGCGGACGATCGCCCCAGCATAGCTTGAAATGCCGGATTAGTGGCGATCGCCACGCCTTCGAGGGTAGCAACTACCATGCCGATCGCAGCGCGTTCAAAAATCGCCCGAAACCGCTGTTCGCTTTCGCGCAAAGCTACTTCGGCTTCCACTTCTTGGGTGATGTCCCGGCCCGCTACTGCCATGCCTTTGCGGGAACCGTCGGGGTTAAACAGCGGCACTTTCCGCACTTCAAACCAATTGCTGCCGCCTGTAGGTAAGGCGACAACTTGGCGGCTGGAGGTAAGAGTAGCTGCTTTCCAGGTGGTTTCGTCGGTTTCTTGCCAATTTAGCAGGATTTCTCTAACTCTGGGAGTTGCTGCTGCTGCGAGTTCGGCGGTAGTTTTGCCTTGGTAGCCTGTGTTTTCCCAGCCCAAAAGTTGCAGGGCGCAGTCGTTAGCAATCAGCCAGCGCCCTTGGCTGTCTGTGAGGTTGAGGGCGTCGGGTACGGCGTCGATCGCGGTTTTCAGCCAGTATTCTCGATCGCGCAGGGCTGCTTCAGCGCGCTTGCGATCGGCGATTTCGGCGACGGTTCCTTCGTAGTAAAGGAGTTCGCCGTTTTCGCCGCAGACTTCGCGCACATTTTCCGAGATCCAGGTAGTGCTGCCGTCACAGCGGAATACGCAGGACTCAAACTCTTTGAGGGAGCCGTTTTTGGTGATAGTGGCAATGAATTCGGCGCGGCGGGCGCGATCGGTATAAAGGTTTTTTGCCGAACATTTTGCGATCAGTTCAGAGGGGGATTTGTAGCCGTAAATTTTTGCCAAAGCCGGGTTGGCGCTGAGGTAGCGCCCGTCTGGGGCGGTTTGAAATATGCCTTCGGTGGCGTTTTCAAAGATGCTGCGGTATTTTGCTTCGGCTTGTTTGACGGCGAATTCTGCTTGAAAGCGATCGGTGATATCAGATTGGACGCCGATGAAGTGGGTGACAGTCCCGCTGCTGTCGCGCACTGGCGAGATGGTGAGTTCGTTCCAGAAGGGGGTGCCGTCTTTGCGGTAGTTTTTCAGAACTACTTTGCAGTCGTGTTGTTCTTGTAGGGCTACGCGGATTTGAGCTAGGGCTGCGCGATCGGTATCCGGGCCTTGCAGGAAGCGGCAGTTGTGCCCGATGATTTCGCTGCTCGAGTAGCCTGTAATTTTCTCGAATGCTGGGTTACAGTATACTATTGGTCTGTCGGGCTTCGTAGCATCTGCGATCGCGATGCCGTTGCTGGTAGCTGCTAGGGCGCGATCGTAAAGCCTCCATACTTCTTCTATTAAATTCGGTGCATTGAGGCCGCTGCGACTCTGCGATAGAGTTTCAGAATGAATGCTTATATCGATCTGCATGAGTTTTTATAGATTAAGTTTATTCTCGATCTCGACTGGCAACATACCCTGTTATTTTAACAAAAATGCCCGGTTTTCCGAAGCTCGAAGCAAGCAGGCGATCGTCCAGAATTCGGGCATTATTTTATACCTACTCAAAACCTCGCATACCTCGTTTTTCTTTCCTTATGCCTTGTGGCTTGTACTTTTTACCTTCAAAAGACTGTTATCTTTTAATTTATAATAGTTGTTACCGCGCTCTCTCTATCTCTGGTATAATTTCTACCATTTTAAATTTGGCATTTGAGATTTGAGATGCGGGATTGCGGATGACTGATGCAGGTTATAGTTGGGAGCTTAGCTATAGTTTGATCCTTTTGGGAAAATGCTATTACTTGGCAGGGTTTAGTCGGCTGATTACTTCCAGCAATCCAATTTTAAATCTCAGCAAAAAATAGATCCTCCGGCTCCGAGCAAATATTTTTAATTAAAAAATTAGTTAAATCATCAAAACTCTGCCGAAAAAAACCGAGTCCTGATTAATTTTGAACGATCGCAGCAAGTTCAGAAATATTCTCGATCGCAAAAGTCGGTGCTAGGGCGAGACACTCAGCGCGATTTCCATAGCCGTAAGCCGCCCAACAAACATCTATCCCAGCATTTTTAGCAAACAGCAAATCAACCGCCGTATCCCCAACCATTAAAACCTGACTGTTATCCAATTCCGGGAACAGCGGCTTAATAATCGAGTGAAAAACACTCGGATTGGGTTTTTGAAGAATTTGTCCGTTGTCACCTACAATCAAATCAAACAAACCGTGAATTCTCAACTTTTCCAGAAATAAATTAACAAAACTAACGTGTTTGTTGCTAAAAACTCCCAGACTCAATCCCGACTTACTTGCTACCTGCAATACTTGCTTTGTCCCGGGAAATAAATCAAGCTGCTTTTCACCTTCAGTCCGATAAAAAGAGCGGTAAGTTTCCACCCATTCACCAATCGCACTTTCCTCGATCGCCGGATGCAGCATTTTGAAAGTATTTGGTAAATTAATACCGATCGTACCTCTAATTGTATCAGTCTCCGGTGGCTCGATCTCAAAATTTTCAAAAGTTTTGGTAATGCAAGATATAATGGCTTTATGAGTAATTGCCAAAGTGCCGTCGAAGTCGAAAATAATTAACTTGTACTGACTCATATTCAGTTCCCAATGTGAAATATAATCTTTGAACATTCAAGAGGTCAACATGAGTGTCACCGAAAAACCCGAACTTCTAGTAACAGATTTTACAGAATTTCCCGACCACACTCAATTACCCGACTCCGACGGTACTTTTGTGAAAAACTTTCAAGAACTTCCTCAAAGCATCCTACTAACAACATCTGTTCGACCCATTTTAGACCAAATTCATCCCGACGGACAATACTGCATCGGTCAAGATTCAGGTATTTATTGGCGAGTCCCGCAACCCCCAGAACCGCCCGAAAGAGGAGCGGAAGCACCAGATTGGTTTTACGTCCCCGACGTGCCGCCAACTCTCGACGGAAATATGCGGCGTTCCTATGTGATGTGGAAAGAATTAATGCCGCCGTTAATTATACTAGAATTTGTTTCTGGAGATGGCAGCGAAGAAAGAGATAAAACTCCCAAACAGGGAAAATTCTGGATTTACGAGCGGATTATTAGACCTGCTTTTTATGGAATTTATGAAGTCAAAAAAGCCCAAATAGAATGCTATCATTTGGTAAAAGATAGATTTGAGTTAATGTCAGAAAATCAGCGCGGACATTACCAAATCGAGCCAATGGGATTGGAATTAGGGATTTGGCAAGGAATTTATCAGGGGGTAGAACTCCCTTGGATGCGCTGGTGGGATGCTGAGGGGAATTTGCTGCTGGCCGCTGAAGAACGAGCCGAACAAGCAGAATTAGCAGTCGAACAAGCGCAGTCAGAAGCAGAACAAGAACGACAAAGGCGCATAGAAGCCGAGCAGCGAATTCAAGCTTTGGAAGCGCGTTTGCGAGAGTTAGAAGGCAGGTAATCAGTTGACCTGGGACAGTTGACCTGGGACAGCTATAGCAGTCCTAAATCATTTGCATAATTTTTGTAGGGTTCTTAAAGACCCTGGTTCCCCGGATAGATAAGGGGTAGGCTTTTTTGGCACTACCCCTACAAAACTTCATCAATCATTTAGGATTGCTATATGGCAATTCTAAATCATTCCCAATCTTCGGATGTGAAATTAACTCCGGTTTGCCGTCAGGACTTCAGTCCTTAAGAGCAGAGCATCAAGGACTAAAGTCCCTACTACAAACATTTTTTGTTTGCTTGATTTCAAGCACCGATCGCAATTCCTAGAATCAAGAGGGCGGGTTTATTAAATTATTTTTTTTGATGCGTAAATGGCTGTACAACTAGCCCCTACGCACATATTTTTTGTGGTTCAGCTAATTTCTAGTATGGAAGATTTAAAAATAATCGCTTGTAATCCAGAAGCTGCTTGTATTATTTGATAAGTATTTTGTAGCTTTGTGTAAGTCCTATGGCACTAATTGTTCAGAAATATGGCGGAACATCGGTTGGTACAGTCGATCGCATTTTAGAAGTAGCCCGACGAGTAGTCAAAACAGTACAGCTTGGAAACTCCCTCGTCGTCGTCCTTTCAGCAATGGGGAAAACTACCGATGGTTTAGTGAAACTCGCCAAAGAAATTTCCCCAAATCCCAACAAACGGGAAATGGATATGTTGCTTTCGACTGGGGAACAAGTATCGATCGCCCTGTTAAGCATGGCATTGCAGGAAATGGGACAGCCCGCAATTTCCCTCACCGGCGCCCAAGTCGGCATCGTCACCGAAGCCGCCCACACCCGCGCCCGGATTTTGCGCATCGATCCTTCCCGGCTGGAAACCCAGTTAAATTGCGGAAAAGTTGTCGTCGTTGCTGGTTTTCAAGGCATCGCCGACGCCGGAGAATTGGAAATCACCACCTTGGGGCGCGGCGGTTCGGATACCACAGCAGTAGCCCTCGCCGCAGCCTTGCGCGCCGACAGGTGCGAAATTTATACCGACGTGCCCGGAATTCTCACTACAGATCCGCGCTTGGTAGCCGACGCGCAATTGATGGATGAGATCACCTGCGACGAAATGCTGGAATTGGCGAGTTTGGGTGCAAAAGTCCTGCATCCGCGCGCGGTAGAGATTGCCAAGAATTACGGCGTGCCGCTGATCGTGCTTTCTAGCTGGAGCGACGCCCCCGGTACGCTGGTAGTGTCCCCCCCACCGCAACCCCGGCCTTTGGAGGGCTTGGAGCTTGCAAAAGCGGTCGATGCGGTGGAATTTGACTTGGATCAGGCGGGCGTGTCGCTGTTGCGTTTACCCGATCGCCCGGGAGTAGCAGCGCGGTTGTTTGGTGCGATCGCGCAACAACACCTCGATGTAGACTTAATTATCCAATCAATTCACGAAGGAAATACGAACGATATCGCCTTTACAGTCAGGCGAAATTCCCTGAATCAAGCAGTCGCGGTTGCAGATGCAATAGTCCCCGCCTTGGGTAAAAATTCTCGCCCAGAATTGGGGGAACCAGAAGTGAAAGCAGAGGAACGACCCATAGCTAAAGTTAGCATTGCGGGTGCGGGAATGATCGGGCGGCCGAGGGTAGCGGCCGAGATGTTTAAGACTTTGGCGGATGCGGGAATTAACATTCAGATGATTTCCACTTCCGAGGTCAAGGTTAGTTGTACGATCGATGCTGCGGAGTGCGATCGGGCAGTTGCCGAACTCTGCAAAGCATTTGATGTCGCCAACTCCCCTGTCGGGCTGCATACCTCATCCAACAAACCGCCCGCAGTCAGGGCTGTAGCGTTGGATCTCAATCAAGCGCGTCTGGCAATTCGCCAATTACCCGATCGACCCGGAGTAGCAGCAAAACTGTTCGGACTGTTAGCCGAAGAAAATATCAGCGTAGATACAATCATTCAATCGCAACGCTGCCACAATATCGACGGCATCCTAACACGCGACATAGCATTTACCGTAGCACAAATAGATGCAGCCGCCGCCAAAACAGTCCTAGAAAAATCAGCAGTTGAATTCGGCTGGGGCGAAGTAGCAGTCGATACAGAAATCGCTAAAGTTAGCGTAGTCGGTTCCGGGATGGTAGCGCATCCGGGAGTAGCGGCGAAGATGTTTGAAGCGCTTTCGCAGCACAAAATCAACATTCAAATGATTGCTACTTCTGAGATTAAGATTAGCTGCGTTGTGGATGAGGCGCAAGGTGTCACAGCTTTGAAAGCAATTCACACCGCGTTTGAGCTTTCGGGAAGTGAAAGAATCCAAGTTCCAGCTTAATTCTTCAGTAGGGTGCGCACTGCGCACCTTACCGAATTTCAGAATATTCGACTGTGTTAGGATCGAATTGGCGATCGCCTAAAAGGAATTTAATCTTATGACAGTAGCTAACGAAAAAATTACTGATACCAGCAGCAATAGCGGTTTATCGAATTTCCGCATCACTATCGAACGTCTGATCAAACTTTTAGATTTAGAAGAAGAGGATGAGTACGGGATTTTGAGACCGACTGAATATGCTTTCAGGACAGCGATGAAATTGGTTGTTGAGGCCTATGATAGTATGGGCAATAATTTTCCTAAATGCTCGACTGGTACAGATGACAAAGGTAGTATCAGACTTGCTTGGCAAAATAGAAATGCTGATTGTAGAGTCAGGTTATTCTGCCCATCTAATGCCGAGGGGAAAGCTTACATTTATCATCAAAAAAATCAGGAATATAAATCCGAAGATATCATTTCCGCATCAACTTTAGTTCATTGGCTAGAGTGGTTTAATAAGGCATGAATGATAAATCTTCTAGCAGTGACTCAGAGTTCGAGCCTTTACCTGAAAGTGCTATTGTCTATAGAGCTTTACTTCGCCGACAATGGATTGACGAAGCAAATAATTTAGTTGTATCTTCCGCTTATTTACTGCGAGCCAATGAACCGGGTTTATCGGTAACAATTGCCAGTGTTTGTTCACCCGAACAATGTGCAGCAAAATTCAGAAATTGTTACGGAGTTGCTAGTCTGCAAGTAGGACAAATTCGTGAATTAGGTTTAGATGCAGTACCTGATTCAGCATCCCACGCTCAGATTGTCGGTTTACCTTATGTGATAGATGACCGAGACAGGGCTGAAAGATTAGCTGATTTGTTAGCAGAGCAGTCTATAGTTATATGGAAACCTTCGCAAGTATAGTGCAGCAAGTTGTTTAATAATTCCATAGCATTAGCCTGTGTTAGGATCGAATTGGCGATCGCCTAAAAGGAATTTAATCTTATGACAGTAACTAACGAAAAAATTACTGATAGCAGCAATAGCGGTTTATCGAATTTCCGAATCACTATCGAACGTTTGATCGAACTTTTAGATGTAGAAGAAGAGGATGAGTACGGAATTTTGAGGCCGACTGAATATGCTTTCAGGACAGCGATGAAATTGGTTGTTGAGGCCTACGATAGCATGGGAGACAGTTTTCCAAAATGCTCTACTGCTACAGATGACCGAGGCAGTATTACGCTAGATTGGACAACCTTAGAACCAGAGCGCACAGTCCGCCTATTTTGTCCGTTCAGTGCGGAACAACCAGTTGATATCTATCATCATGCAAAGAATGAAAATGCAGTTGAAGATATCGTTTCATCATTAACATTGGTTTACTGGTTGCAGTGGTTTAACAAAAGATGATAGAACCATCTTCAGGGAATGTGTCAGAGTTTGAAGAATTATCTGATAATGCAGTTGTTTACCGAGCTCTCCGAAAAGGATGGATAGATCGAGATAGCTCGATCGTCAAATCGGATGCCTACTATTTGCGCCAACGTATAAACGAACAGGGTATTTCTGTCAATTTTTCCATAGAGCAATCTTTGAAGGCGTTGAAAAATTGTGAAGGAGTTGCTAGCATTAATGTAGGGAAAATTTGAGAAATAGGTCTAAATGTAGTACGTGACTCTTTATCTCATGGCAGTATTATAGGCTTGCCCTATCGTGAAGATAACCGTTCAACGGCTGATGAACTCGCACTTTTGTTGTCAAGACAATCTAGAATTGTATGGGAATCATAGTGTTAGCTAGAGTCCCGACTTCTCCTAGGGCGTCGGTTCAGTATTAAGAGTTGACAAGAAAAGAGATGTATGCAATTAC